>CAUTEL010000019.1:0-12326 GCA_963537185.1 uncultured Oribacterium sp.
GGTAAAATATCGATTCAGGGATTCTTCCACTCTTCCCGTCATAAAGTTACTTAAATCAATATAGTTATTATACGCCTCCAAGTCGCTCGCCGGAGGAAGGTCTTCATAGGAGTCTTTATTGCCCTGAATTGCTCCCATCAGATTGTTCAGCGCCTCATTCTTTCCGTTTTCAGCGCCCCCATTCTTGAACGCATCCTGTGCAGTCTTTAATTCCTTGCAGGCTGTAAGGGCCATAGCCAACGCAAGTACTGTAAGTCCCAATTTGATTTTTTTCACTTTTACTCTCCTCTTATTTCCGGACTGCTTTACGCGACTTTCCGCCTTCACTCCGGAAATACACACCTTAAATTTTTCACAAAAATTCAAAAATTTTATTTTGTGCCATACAATTCGATATCTTATCATTCTGAAAACTCTTCGTCAAACAAAATCTATTTCGGAAATCTTCTTTCGCATTTCCTCTAAAAGGCCGTAAAACTCAGCGGAAGAATAGCGGCTCACACCTTTTTCCGAAAAGGCCTGTACCTGCACCGCCTGATCAGAGCTAACGATGCTGATTCGTCTTCCCTTTTCCGAGAAGTCCTTGGCCATCCTTGCCAAAGCAAAGTCCGCACTTTCCCCTTCCTTTGTGAAAATAAGCTCCAGATTTTTTCCGTACTGCTTGCGACTCCCCATGCCGCCCTTCACATGATAAGCATCAAACACAAGGTAGACCTCCGTATCATAGAAAACTGCATACTCGGACAAGCGCTGAATAACCTCTTCTCTTCCCGCCATCAAGTCCTCTTTTGCAAGTTCCTTTAAGGACTCTTTTGCAAACATGAAATTATATCCGTCTACAAGAAGTATACTCTTTTTAGCCGAAACAGCTCTTTTTTCATATTGCTCTCTCGCCGCCTTCTGTTTCTCCTCCTTTTCTCTGGATAATACAAGCTTCTGCTCGGAAAGCAAAGCTTCCTTTCCTCTGTTTCGAACAGGACCGAAGGTTCTTAAGAAAATCTCCTCCAACTCTATATCCTGAATATAAGATCCGGTTTTCTCTTTTTTCTTTTTCGAGTTCTTCTCTCTTTTCTCCCTTAGCTTAGCGGTTTTTTCCGGAAAGGAAGTCCCTGTGTCCGCGAACGGTAAAGAACTATACGGCTCTATATACAGCTCTTCAGATAATCCCTCAGGGTATGCGAGAAGCCTCTCCACCTCTTCCGGATCAGATAATTTTCCTAGGAGGATTTCTCTTTCCTTCTCCTCCTCTATCTTTTCAAAAGAGTAAAATCGGAATTCCGTCTCCCCTCCGAATCTTTGTAAGTCCTCTAAAAGAGCAGTAAGACCCTCACCCGGAAGCTTCCCTCTCAAAGAAATTCCTGATTCTTCCTGAAGAAGCTCTTCCTGCTTTCCTTTCAGTCTCTCTATGGTTTGCAGGACTGAACCGAGATCTCCCTGCTCAATTTTTAGATTATAGGAGAAAATGGGAGAAAAAAGCTGTAGTCCCGCATTTCTTTGCGCCATGAAAAAGGCTTCCAAAACCGCCGCCTTAAAGTCAATATAATAGGAGCTCTCTTTGTATTCCAGCTCTAAAAGCTCCAGCTCATAATGCGTATATGGCCCTGATAAGCCATTGCCCTTCAGTTCCATATCCGCCCACTCCGTCTGTAAACGGCTGAACCATTCCTTTTTTAAGTCCAAGCCTTCTATCATGCTTAGCCTAAACTGTTCTTTCTTGTTTTCCCCCTTCGTATACTCTCTTTCTTCCTGCTCTCGCGCATTTTCTTCCTCGGAATCAAAAGGAAAAAGACGCAATAAAACTCCAAAATAATGTCCGGGGCTCTCTACCTTTGCTTGTCCATAGCTCTCCCCTGCGGGACCTTCTCCGTAAATCAATTCAATAGGAGAAAGCAGAATCTCCTTTCCTGTCCTTTTCCGGAAGATATCCTGAAGCAGCTCCTTTTGTAAGGCTCCTAGAGAATGGATTCGCACTCTTTTTCCTTCCTCCGTAATATGTAAATGCCATTCCGGGAACTCCCTTGCCAAATCCCGTAGCTCAGAAGCATAACTTAAGATATCTCCTTCCGAAAGGGATAGCTCCACTTGAAGTAAATTCTCATTCTTTCCTCTCTTCTCTTCCCTAAGATGAAATTCTCCGGCTCTGATCTTCTCCGAAACCGGTGTCAAAAAAAGACTCCCCGCCTCCACTTCACTCAGATCCGTATATCGGTCTCCTTCTTCCAAACGAAGCTCTGTGAGCTTTTCTCCCGGAAACCACTCTTCCCTAAGCGATAATTTTCCGGAAAAAAGTCGTGCCTTTGCAATTCTTCTTCCCTTCTCATCCCTTGTTATTTTATAGATATAGCCTTTTTTTCCTTCTTTTCTCTTTTCTTCTTTCTCCTCACCCTCTTTTTCCCTCTCCTCTGTCTCCTCTCCTTTCCTCTTTTCACAAAGGAGAGTGAGTGCCTCCAAAAAACCGTCTATCCCCTCCTGCTTTAATGCCGAGCCGAAAAAAACGGGAAAAAAACCTCTCTTTCCCAGTAAGGACTTCACTGTTTTTAAAGAAAGTTCTCCACTTTCCAAGTATTCTTCCATGCTTTCCATACTGCTCGTGGCAATAGCTTCTATCAACTCCTCTTCTTCAGCTAAAGGACTGTCGCCTCCTTTCTCAAACAGTTTTTTTCGTAAGAGGCTGCAATCCGAAAAGTTGTTTTCCGGAAAATGGCTCTGTAGCTCCTCTATGACTCTTCCTCTTTCTCCTTGAAAAAGATCCATTTTATTCACAAAAAGAACCAGGGGTAGCTCTGCCTCTTTTGCCATTTCCCAAAGCTCCTTCTCTCTTCTTCCTATCCCTTCCTTCATATCCAAAAGAAGAATTCCATAGTCCAAAACCTGAAGTGCCCTCTCCATTTCTCCGGAAAATTCTCTGTGCCCCGGAGTATCCAAAAGAAAAAAGCGCTTATTTTCTCTTGAAAAATAAACACTTTTAGCATAGATGGTAATCCCTTTTTTCCGCTCTAATTCATCATGGTCCAAAAGACTGTCCCCATGATCCACTCGTCCTTTTCTTTTTATTCCGCCGCTTTCAAAGAGCAGGCTTTCGGAAAGACTGGTCTTTCCCCTATCGACATGGGCCAAAAGCCCTAAAACCACATTTTCCATAATTCTTCCTTCACAGGACAAAATACCTAATTTCGGTATTTAAAAACCATCCAAATACTGCATTAATTTCTTCAAGCATTCCTCTATGGATAAATTCTCTTCTTCCAGAGTATATTCTGCGTATTTTCGATAGAGTTCCGTTCTTTCCTTATAGAGGTCCCTTAAGCTGAAGCCCTCCGGAATCGCCACTCCCCTTTTTACAGGATCTCCGATTCGTTTTTCCATTTCCTCATAGGGAAGGTCCAAGAAAATCACTCTTGCTATTTTCTGAAGATGCTTCATTGCCTTCTCCCCATAGCAAATCGAGCCCCCCGGTGCGATAACCGTATTTTCTACGGAAAGAGAGGCCCCCGTTTCCTCTTCTATTCGGAGGAATCCCTCTCTCCCTTTCTCCTCTATGATTTCCCGAAGGAGCTTTCCGGTATTCTTTTGAATCAGCGTATCTAAATCCAAAAAGCGCATTTGCCTTTTTTTTGCCAGCATTTTTCCCAGAACGCTCTTCCCACTGGAAGGCATCCCGATAAGACATATATTCATTCCTGTTTCCTCTCGCAACTCGGCCGGAAGTCCCGCCACGACCTTACAATTGTTCCGCAAAAAGAGAAAGGGGCGGAATCAATTGCTTCTTTCGGGATACCATCTCGGGAATCCGTGTGGCATAGCCCTCCGTGCTCTCTCCGTTTAGTTCATAAACTACCTTTTCAGCCACTGGGGAAAATGCCATATTTATCAGCTCTGCGGAGTGTGCTCCGACAGCAAGAAGGATACTGTCTTGTTTCAAAATATTCGTAAGCATCACAAAAACCATATTCAGGTTTTCCGTTTCCAAAGCTCCCTTCGCAAAGTAGAGGAGGCGCGGTCTTAATTCTTCCAGCTCTTCCTCATTTAAAGAAGTCACCTGGCTCACACCGAAACGAATATTTCCCGCAGTAAAAATCTTATAATCCTGATAAAAAATTTCCTTATCCGTTTTTTGCTTTAAGTTTGAGCCTGCGGCAAACATCTCCATAGCGTAGGCTTCGATATCAATTCCGGCTATTTTGGCAAGCTCCCTGGCAGCTGTCTCATCCACCGGTGTGCAGGTCGGAGAGCGGAAGAGAAGTGTATCGGAAATAATGGCGGACATCAGAAGTCCCGCCGTTTTCTTATCTATCTCCACCCCGTTTTCCTGATAGATTTGATAGATAATGGTACTGCAGCAGCCCAGCGGCTGATTACGGAAGCTTACCGGAGACAAGGTCTGAATAGTCCCTAAGCGGTGATGATCGATAATCTCCAGAATTTCCGCATTTTCCATTCCCTCCAAGGCCTGGGCAAGCTCATTGTGGTCCACCATGATGACTTGCTTCCCATGTGCTCCCATCAAATTTCTGCGGGAAATCATCCCCAGATATTTTCCGTCCTTACTTAAAACAGGGAAGTCTCTATGCCTTTTGCTGGCCATTACCTCCTTAATGTCGTCAACATAATCCTCCTCCTGAAAGGTCAGAAGACCATCCTTCGTCATAAAGAAGTCAATAGGAATAGATTGATTAATCAGGCGCGCAGCCGTATAGGCATCGTAGGAGGTGACCATAATGATCATTCCGTTATGCTCCGCAAGGTCCCGAATGGTCGGAGAAACATTGGCTCCCTCACAGATAATGATGCAGTCCGCTCCATTGTCAAGAGCAGACAGCTGGCTCTCCGCACGATTTCCCAAAATCACGATATCATGAGGTTCTATGTAATAATTCATCATTTCAGGATTGGCTGCCGCAATCACAACCTTTCCCTTTTCACAAAAGCGCTCTATGTCACCGGTAATCCGAGTAGCTTCCAGCGTTTCCAAAATATTCTTAAACTGCGTCTTCGCTGTAGAAATAACGGCGGAATCATAGACATTCATATAGGACTTTGCAATATCGGAAATGGTAATCAAGCCCTCCAATATCCCCTCTTCCGTCACCGCGGGAAGAGTCACTACATGGCTGTCCCTCATGATCTGATAGGCCTGCTTTAAAGACATGTTTTTAGGAACACCGGCCGTCTTTCGATAAGCCACATCAGAAATCTGCGTTTTCACGCTTTCCAAAAGGCGCGGCTTTTCTTCCTTAAAGTATTGCAGGACAAAACTTGTCTCCGCATTCAGGTTTCCCGCCCTGCAGGGAATATAATTCTTTGTCTTATTGATTTTATTCTTAAATCTGGCATAAGAAATTGCTGCACATATAGAGTCCGTATCCGGATTCCGATGTCCGGTAACCAAAATATCCCGCTCCATATTATGGGACTCTGTTTCTTTTGTTGGCATATATACTTCCTTTCTCCTCTATTCATTTTAAAAAATCTTATTGCAAGTCCCTCTCTGTGTCAAGGATAGCTTGACAGCAGTATAGAGCGCTCGTTATAATTCTCAATGTAGTTTTAAAAACTACATCATTATGCATCTTCGATACAGAAAGGGGAGCCCTTATGTCATACCAAATTATTGCGGACAGCTGCGGAGATTTTACGGAGCAAATGAAACAAAATCCTATATTCAAAACTGTTCCGCTAACCTTGGAAATCGGTTCTTATTCCATATTGGACGATGAGAACTTCAATCAGCTCGACTTTATCAATAGAGTAAACGCATCCTCTATCGGTCCCAAAACCGCATGTCCTTCCCCCGAAGCTTTTCAAAAGGCCATAGAAGAATCGGATGCGGACGAAATATATATTGTAACGATTTCCGCCTCGCTTTCCGGGACCTTCCAGTCAGCAAGCATCGGCCTGAGCCTTTATGAAGAAAACGGCGGAACAAAGAAGGTTCATATTTTTAACTCTAAATCCGCAAGTGCGGGAGAGTGTAAGCTTTGTTTAGACATTCAGGAGTTAAAGGACGCAGGAAAGTCTTTCGAAGAAGTGGTGGAAGAAGTAGAAATGGCCTGCGATGATTTAAAAACTCTTTTCGTTTTGGAAAGTCTTGATACCTTACGAAAAAATGGACGGCTCAGCGGAATAAAGTCTCTTTTAGCCGGTGCCTTGAATATTAAACCCATTATGGGAGCCGTAGACGGTAGTATTGTCCAACTCGGTCAACAAAGAGGAATGCAAAAAGCACTTCGAAAAATGATGGAGCTTGCCATTGAGAGGGCCGGAGGAGTAGAAGCCGTAAAGACTAAGCGTCTGGTAATCACCCATGTAAACGCTCCCGAAAGAGCCGAGCAGCTTAAGGCAGACTTCGAAAAGCTGGCAGAGTTTAAAGAAATAGTTCTTACCAATGCCATGGGGGTTGCCACAATCTATGCCAATGATAAGGGTATCATTCTTGCCCTCTAAGAAAAAAGCGTGAGCCGCGGCTCACGCTTTTACATATTCCTGATAAACGGAAAAGAAAAAATCCGCTGTACTTTCCCCATGTGCATGAAGGTCTATTTCCTTCCAAAAGCTCTCTCTGAAACGCACGATATGCTCTTTTTGGTAAGCAGAGTAGCTCTCATTAAACTTTAAAATACGAATAGACTTTTCCAGTCGCTCCTTTCTGTCACGCGTCGCTTCCTCATCATAAGGATTCACACATTTTAAGATATAAAACTTTCCGTTCTCTGCAATAATATCGGAAATCTCGTCTTTTTCCAAAGAAAATGCCATTTCATAAAGCTTGTCTTCCTTTTCACCGATGGAAAGTCTTTTTTGAATCTCCGGATCCTCGGAATACTGTCCTGCATAGTAGGCAAAGTTCGCTCCCGGGGTTCTTACCTTTTCCAAAAGCTCCTTTGCCGCGTCTTCACTGCTCAGGACAATCTGTTCAATGCTGATTACCCTTGACTCCGCGTCACTCAGCTCCGTCTCAGACGAGGAAAGGAGAGAATTTGCCGTTTTTTCAGCAGTAAAATATGCAGTATACATATCCACGACATCTTTTTCCGTACAATTCGCAAAAAAGGCCTTATCCTCTTCCGTAAGAGCGTGATAAAACTTATTGGCCGCCTTACGAATTTCTTCCATTTCCACACTACTGGGCTGTATTCCCTTTTCCCCCGCAAGTAAATTCAAAGTACGAATGTCTTGCAAAAACTCCTTGGTCTTATCTACAAAATAGGCTCCATAATTTTTTTCTATCTGTCCTGTAATCGGAAGGTCCCAAATCTCCGTCCCCAAAATATTTTGATATCGATTCCGCTCCGAACCAAGAACCATCATCGCCTGCTCTTTTGTATAGCCCGGAATGTTCTCCGTCTTTCCGCTAATTGCAATTCCCTTGCAGGAGCTTAAGGAAAGAGCTAAAAAAAGGAGCAGAATCAATCGGAGCGACTTCCCCGTCTTATGAATTACAGCTCTTAAATTGTACAAGTCTACCCTTTCCCTCATCTTCCCTTATTCTCCTCTATAGATAAAACTATCTCTTTAAATCATGATGTATCCGTAGACACTGCCCATGAGTATGGCAATAAACAAACCGAGAATCGCCCCCATCAGCACCTGCAGAGGAGTATGTCCGACATATTCCTTCAATTTTTTTTCAAATTCTTCTCCACTCCAGGAGAAAGGATTGTCCAAAAGCAGACGATTTAAAATGACCGCCTGCTTCCCCGTTTCTCTTGTCACTCCCGTCGATCAATACATGAGCAAAATGGCAAAAATGAGAGCAACGGCAAAAACGGCACTGTCCACTCCATAGGAAATTCCTGCTGCAACAGCCAATGAAACCACCGTAGAGGAGTGGCTGGAAGGCATTCCTCCCGATCCGGTCATTCTTTCCCAGTTTATTCCTTTATTAAAATAGGCATCGATGGCCGTTTTTAAAACCTGTGCTACAAACCAGGAAACCACCGCCGACATAAGTAAATAATTTGAAGTTAGTTGTTCTATAAAAAAGCCCATTCTTTGCTTTTTCTCCATCCCATTCTAGAATATGACCATTTTTGATTTTACTTTTATCTTTGGTCTACCAGCCAATCATAAAGCTCCTGATACTGCAAAGCGGAGCTCTTCCAAGAGAAATCCTTCTTCATTGCTCTGTTAATAAGGCCCTTCCAGGATTTCTTATCATCATAGTAAATCTTCTCAGCGTAACGCACACAAGCCATCATTTCGTGCGCATTATAGTTGGAGAAGGAAAATCCCGTTCCCTTCTTCTCGTACTCGTTAAAAGCTTCCACCGTATCTTGAAGCCCTCCGGTTTCTCTTACAATAGGAATCGTTCCGTAACGAAGAGAAATGAGCTGAGACAGTCCGCAGGGTTCAAAAAGAGAAGGCATTAAAAAGGCATCACTTGCCGCGTAAATCTTGTGACTGATTTCCTCAGAATAATAGATTTGCGCGGAAACGCGATCCGGATACTTCCAAGCGAAGTAACGGAACAAATTCTCATAGTGCTCATCTCCCGTTCCCAAAATCACAAATTGCAATCTGTCCTGGCAAAGCTCGTCAAAAACTCGCTCTACAAGGTCCAAGCCCTTCTGATCCGTGAGTCGTGTCACCATGGAAATCAGCATCGTATCCGCATCTACGGAAAGCCCCAAGCTCTCCTGCAGCTCTATTTTATTCTTTACCTTTTCCTTATGTACACTCACCTTATCATAGGGATGGGAAAGATAAGGATCTCTCTTAGGGTTCCATGCCTCGTAATCAATTCCGTTTACGATTCCTCTAAGATCATGGTCCCTAGCCTGTAAAAGTCCCTCCAGACCTTCTCCGTAAAAGCTCGTCTGAATTTCCTTGGCATAGGTATTGCTTACCGTGGTAATGGCATCTGCATAAACAAGACCGCCCTTTAACAAATTCGCATCTTTCTTGAATTCCAGCTTGTCCGGCGTGAAATAGTAGTCGGAAAGTTCGGTAAAGCGCTGAATCGTCTTTTTATCCCAAGTCCCCTGAAAACGCAAATTATGAATCGTAAAAACGGAACGAATAGAACGGAAAAATTCTCCGCCTGCAAAACGATCCTTTAAAAGTACCGGAACCAGTCCCGTCTGCCAGTCGTGGCAATGAATCACATCGGGATGAAAGTTTAAGAGAGGCAGGGCGGAAAGTGCCGCATAAGAGAAAAAGCAGAACTTTTCCAAATCCCAGTACCAGTTACCGTAAGGTCTGTTTCCCGAAAAATAATACTCATTGTCAATGAAGTAGTAGAGTACTCCATCCACTTCCTTCTTCAGCACTCCCACATAACGGGACTGCCCCATATAATCCATATAAAAATGCGTAATATACTGTAGATTATTCCTGTCCTCTTCCCGCATACACATATACTTAGGAATCATCACTCTGGCGTCAAAATAGTTTTTATCCACAGACTTTGGGAGGGAACCTACTACATCCGCGAGCCCGCCGGTTTTAATAAAGGGTACAGCCTCAGATGCTAAAAATAAGATATTCTTCATTGTCCTCTCCTCGCTATTTCTTTATTCCCGCACTTTTCTTCAAGCTTCTCGCATTCTCTAAAGCCGCCTCGGTCAGTTCATCTCCGCCAAGAAGTCTGGCCAGCTCTTCTATGGATTCTTCTTCGGAAAGAGCATGTATCTCCGTTCTGGTTTTTCCTTCCGAAACCTTTTTTTCTATCAAAAAATGTCTATCCGCCTTTGCCGCAATTTGGGGCAGATGCGTAATTAAAATGACCTGGTGCTTTTTCGCAATTTTCTCCAGCTTTTCTCCCACCTTTTCCGCAGTCCTGCCGGAAATGCCGGTATCAATCTCATCAAAAATCAAGGTCGGTGTATCATCCGTATCCGCCAGAACCGTCTTGATGGAAAGCATAATACGAGACAGCTCACCTCCGGAGCCCACCTCTCTTAATGCCCGCAAGGGCTCGCCCGGATTCAAGCTCACATAGGATTCCACCTCATCAAAGCCCTTTTCCGTAATCTCCTTCTTTCTTTGAAAATGGAACTCGAAGCGCGTATCTAAAAATCCCAATTCTTCCATTTCCTTCCGAATCAGTTTTTCCAGCTCCTTTCCCACCTTCTGTCTTGCCGCGGACAATTCCTCCGCCTTCTTTTTCAAGTCTTCCCCGGCCACAGAAAGCGCTTTTTCCGCCTTCTCTTTTTCCGCCTCATAGTCGTTTAAGAAACGTTTTCTCTCTTCCTTCTCCCTAAGGGCATTTAAAGCTTTTTCTTCCGTCCCCCCATACTTCATCATGACTGTCCGAATGCTGTTTAAGCGCTCTCCAAGGAAAAAGAATTTCTCCTCATCCACCTCGGCATGGTCCAGGTAATGCTCTACTCCTCTTAAGCAGTCCTCCCCCACGGCTTCCAACTCGTAAGCACTGTCCAAGCTGTTTTGCAGAGCCTCGTCATAACTTACCGCTTCCTCAAGCTCCTTTACCGCAAAATGAAAGTCCATTTCCGAAAGGCTCTCCTGTACCTTCAGAAGCAGGGACTTTAAACGGTCCATATTTTCATAAAGAGCATAGTCTTTGGACAAGCTCTCTTCTTCTCCAAGCTTTAGCTCCGCTCCTTCCAGCTCCTCTATCTCGAAGTTCAAAAAATCAAGTTCTCTCAGCCTTTCATCCTCCGGAAGAGAATAAGCTGAAAGAGCCTTCTTTTTCTCCCGGTAGTTTTCATAGCTTGCCAACACTGCGGAGAGAAGACCGTCTCCCTTCCTTTCCATGTAGCTGTCCAGTATAGCCAGGTGAGCCCCCTCTTTCAAAAGACTGTGATGCTCATGCTGCCCGTGCAAATCCAAAAGTCCTCCACTGATCTCCTTTAATTTTCCTAAAGTGAGCGTCAAATCATTCACTCGAATATCGGACTTTTTCTCTGAAATCTTTCTGCGAATAATGAGGCTTCCTTCCTCCGCCTCCAGATCTTCCTCCAAGGTCTTCAGCTTTTTCTCTTCTTTTTCATCCACTGAGAAAGATAGCTCGATCAAGGCCTGCTCCTTACCGTGCCGAATCATCTCTTTACTTGCTTTTTGTCCCAGAGCCAGCTGAATTGAGCCGAGAAGTATGGACTTTCCGGCTCCCGTTTCTCCCGTAAGTATATTTAAACCGGCACCGAATTCGATTTCCGATTTTTCAATCAGAGCCAAATCCTTTACCATCAGTCGTTCAAGCATGCTCTTCCCCCTTCTCGAGGATTCCCTTTAAGGCCAAACGCAGGCGTTCTACACTTTCCGGACTTTCCATGGCACAGAACAGAGTATCGTCTCCCGCCAGACTTCCCACAATCTCCGGAAAAGGATAATGGTCTATTGCCATGGCAACACCATTTGCCATGCCGGAAAGCGTATGGATAACCAAAATGTTTCCGGCCGTTTTCAGAGAAATAATGCCTGCCCGCATAATCTGCACCAGCTTCTCAACATCCTTTTTTTCTCCCTCTTTACGGAAAATCTGATACACCATCTTTCCGTTCTTCTGTACCTTCCCAAGCTGCAAAGACTTAATATCTCTCGAAACCGTGGCCTGCGTCACATTATATCCTTCTCTATGCAAGGCCTTTGCCAGTTCCTCCTGTGTTTCTATATCCTCTTCCTTAATGAGAGAAAGAATTCTATCTTGCCGATTCTTCTTCATGGAAACCCTTTCTTTTCCTTCTTTATAGTTTCTAGTTAAACTAACGACATTTTTTCGCGTAAGGTGTGCAGGAAGCTTTCCTTTGAAAACTTTACCAGTACGGTTTCTTCCTCCGCCCTTTGAATAATCACCCGATCTCCGGCAAAAAGCTCTACCGGCTCTTCTCCGTCAAAGGACAAGACCTGATTTCCCTTCTCCATGAGAATTTCCAAAACTCTTTCATTATCCAATACCACCGCCCTGGCATTCAGGCTGTGTGCACAAATCGGATTCATAATATAAACCTGTGCTTCCGGAGAAATAATAGGACCTCCCGCAGAGAGATTATACGCAGTAGAGCCTGTGGGAGTAGAAATAATAATTCCGTCGGAGGAATAGTGAACCATTTCCATTCCGTCACAATAAACCTGAAAGTGGTGAATACTGACTCCCCTGACACGGGAAATCAAAATCTCATTCAAGGCTAGTCTTGAAAAAATCTCCTTACCCTCACGAAGGATTCTGCCTCTAAGCATAGAGCGTCTGTCCTCCACATACTCTCCATGAAGGAGTCTTGTTAAGGCACCCTCTATCTCCCGCCTTTTTCGAATTTCAGTCAAATAGCCTAGATGCCCTGCATTAATTCCTAAAATCGGTACTTCCATTCCGCACAGCACTCCCGCCGTATGAAGAATGGTTCCGTCACCCCCCAAAGTGATAATGC
>CAUTEL010000020.1:0-12234 GCA_963537185.1 uncultured Oribacterium sp.
ATAAAAAATAGAGCAATAAAAAATAGAGTGATGAGGCGCGGAATTTCTCTTGTGCTTCTCTCTTCAATAGTAGGTTTATCTGCTTGCGAAAAAAAGATGGGAGCGGAACAGGAAGTTGCGGCCGCATCCGGATCGGATATTGTACTAACCACGGAGGACAGTGGAGAGGAATCCTTGGCAATTGCCGCTCTGGGAATCAATGCAAATGTTCTTCCATCTATCGAAGGCGTGACTATTGACGGGCAGGCGGAGGAGCTTGCACCGGTGAATCTTACGGTAGGTGTAATCAATTCCGTTGTAAAGGATTTGCAGGAGCGACTTATGCAGCTTGGCTATATGGAGGATGATGAGCCGACCACCTATTATGGAGATGCCACCTCTAAGGCGGTACAGTATTTTCAAAGACAGAGTGGAATGGCTATGGACGGTATTACGGGGGTAAGCACCTGGGATGCCCTTATGTCGGACAATGCACCGCATTATGCTGCGAAACTGGGCTTCCAAGGAGATGACATTACAAAGATTCAGTATCGCCTGTATAATTTGGGTTATCTTACAGAAAGTGGACAGATTAACGGAAACTTTGATGCGGCAACCGATACTGCGGTAAAGAAGATGCAGGAGGTAAACCATCTGACGATTGATGGTACGGTAGGACAGGCTACCATCAATTTATTGTATTCAGATGAGGTAAAGGCCAATATCATCGCTCTGGGTGAGCATAGTGATATCGTGAAAAAATACCAAAACAGACTGATCGCCCTTGGATATCTCTCCGGAGAGGCAGACGGCAATTTCGGCTTGAGTACACAAAATGCGATTCGTGCCTTCCAGTCAAGAAATGACCAAGTTGTAGACGGGTACCTGGGACCGGATACCAGAAATATCTTGGATTCCGACTCGGCGAAGCCTTTCGGTATGCGTCTCGGAGAACAGAGCAGTGATGTGCAGAATATGCAGAAGCTTTTGGTAAAGTACGGCTATTTGTCAAGTGACAAGGCATCCGGCTATTTTGGAGAGCTCACGAAGGAGGCAGTACTCTCCTTCCAGAGAACAAATGGTCTTGCAGCGGACGGTACGGCAGGGGCAAAGACCTTACAAGTCTTGCAGTCCGGCTCTGCAAAGTCTAAGCCTAAAAGAAGCAGAAATAACGCTAATACGGGAAGAACAAATGGCAATACGGGAGGCGGAAACAGCGGTTCCTCCGGAAGTATCTCTTCCGGTTTGGGTGGAGCAACAGTATCCGGATCGGCATCTGCCCTTATTTCCATTGCCTCTTCCAAGATTGGCTCTCCCTATGTATGGGGCTCCAAAGGACCGAATTCTTTCGACTGCTCCGGCTTTGTATACTGGTGTCTTAATCAGGCCGGAGTGGGAACTTCCTATATGACTTCTTCCGGTTGGAGAAGTCCGGGGCGCTTTAAAAAGGTCGGTGCATCCGAGTTGCAGGCAGGAGATATAGTTGTTGTGCGAGGTCATGTAGGAATTTATGCCGGAGGCGGATCTGTGATTGATGCTTCTTCTTCCAATGGTAGAGTTGTGCACAGAAGCTTCTCCGGTTGGTGGTCCAGAAACTTTATTACTGCTTGGAGAATCTTTAGCTAAAAAGTATTTCCCTATGTTGATATGAAGTAAGAGAGCCTGCTCTTTTTTGCATGTGTTTTACAGAGGGTTTCAAATTGTCCCCGATTTTTGGATAATCGGGGATTTTCTATGCGGAGAGACTAGACGAGAAGATTTTTTTCCCGTATGGTAAAGGAAATTGCTTTTCTAAGGAGTGTGAAAAATGAAAAAGACAGCATTGATTGTTATGGCGGCAGGAATCGGATCCCGTTATGGGGCGGGTATTAAGCAGCTGGCAAAGATTGGCCCTTCCGGGGAAATTATTTTGGACTATTCCGTGCATGATGCGTTGGAAGCAGGCTTTGATAAGTTGATTTTTGTCATTCGAAAGGATATAGAGACCGAATTTCGAGATGTCATCGGAAAGCGCATTGAAAAAATTGCGGATGTTCATTATGCTTTTCAGGAGCTTACTGCTTTACCGAAGGGCTACAGTCTTCCTGACGGAAGAACAAAGCCTTGGGGTACTGCGCATGCTCTTATGCAAGCGAGAAATATGGTGGACTGTCCTTTTGCAGTAATCAATGCAGATGATTTTTACGGAAAAGAAGGCTACAAGCTGATTCATAATTTCTTGATTAAAGAGAGAGCGGAATCGGATATGTTGGAAATGTGTATGGCGGGCTACCATTTAAAGAATACCCTTTCCAAAAACGGATCCGTTAATCGCGGTATCTGTAAGCTTTCCAAAGAAGGCTATCTTTTGTCCATCGAAGAGATTTATGAGATCAAGAGAGAAGAGGACGGAAGTCTTAGAGGATTGAATCAAAGCAAGGAAACGGTCTCTTTAGGGGAAGAGTCTATTGCTTCCATGAACATGTTCGGTCTTCCGGAAAGATTCATCGAAATTGTTACGGAGAATTTTCCTGAATGGCTGGATAGATACGGAAAGGAAATGAAGTCTGAATACCTTCTTCCCAGAGAAATTAACAATCTCATGCTTAGAGGAAAGGGAAGAGTGGAGGTTCTACCGGACCATGACAAGTGGTTTGGCGTAACCTATCATGAGGATAAGGCTCTTGCAGAGGAAGCACTGAGAGAGTGCATAGCGGAAGGCCTTTACCCGGAGAAGCTCTATAATTAAAAGATAGTAAAATATGGCTTTTTGTTTTAAAATAGGGGGAAACCGTTTCCCTCTATTTTTTATAGAGGGCTAGGAGAAGGAATAGATGGAATGCTGTCTACTTCCGGGAACCCGCCGGGCTGAAAGAGGAAGTATTAAGAGGGGATAAAGGTGTCGGATCAAGAGCGAGAGTCTCGAAAGAGAAAACTAAAAGAAAATGTAATCTTTGGAGAAAAAGATAAAGCGGAAAGTGGAGAAACAATGCAGGAGGGGAGAAGCAGAGCATCTACTCGCAATAAAGCTATTTTACCCCTAATATTTCTTCTTGTTTTGCTTATTGGCTTATCTATTTATTTGTACAGTAAGAGGCGTTTTTCTCGTCTTGGCTTGAGATGGACTACGGAGTTTTCCGATAAGGAAGGAAGCGTTGCGGAATATTTTTCTTTTGCAGACGGTGTGGTTAAGGTATCTAAGGACGGTGCATCATATCTTTCCTCTTCCGGAAAACTGCTTTGGAATCAGGCATATGAAATGGCCTCCCCTTTAACGGCTATTCACGGCAGTTATATGGTAATCGGGGAGGAAAACGGATCGGAGCTTTATATCCTGTCCTCGGAGGGCTTGAGCGGACAGGGGGAAAGTTCTCTCCCTATCAAAAAGCTTTCCATTTCGGAAAGGGGAGTAGTTTATGCTCTCTTGGAGGATGGGGACAGCGGCTACATTACGGTATTCAGCAAAGAAGGGAAAAATCTGGATATCGGGATTAAATCAGTTTTAAGCGGAGACGGCTTTCCCATGGATTTTTCCGTGTCAAATGATGGAGAAGAGCTGTTGGTAGCTTATTCCTATTTGGATAAATCCACTTTAAAAAGCAGGGCCGTTTTTTACAACTTTTCTTCCTTGGGGAAAAATGTCGGAGCGGACCGAGTGGTAGGAGGCTTTACGGAAAATTTCACCGGAAAAATGCTGGGAAGAGTACACTTTTTCAGCAATGAAGAAAGCTTTGTGGCTTACAACGGTGGTTTGAGTTTTTTTTCGACGAGGGTAAAAACCAGTCCCGAGGAAAAGAAAAATCTGGCAATTTTAGGAACAATAAGAATGATTGCCTATGATGACAGTTATCTTGCGGTTCTAACAGATAATACGAAAGAAAAGGAAGAAGAGAATTATCGACTTCTCCTCTTCCGAAAAAACGGAGAAAAGCTATTCGATAAAGCGCTTTCCTTTTCGGGAAGTAATATGGAGTTGAATGGAGATAAGATTTTCTTATACCAGGAGAAAAGCTATCAGGTCTATGACTTTAGCGGCCGTCTACGCTATAATGGAAATACGGAAGACCGCTTGCTTTATCTTCGATCCGCTTCGGACATCCATCTGGGGGGGAGTGAGCTTATCCTTTGTTTTCCAAATAAGGTGGAACGGGTCAGAATACAATAGAGGGAGAAGGACATGAATCAATATTGCGTGGGAATTGATGTTGGAGGCACAACGGTAAAGTGCGGTATTTTCACTTATAACGGGGTACTCCTCGACAAGTGGGAGGTAATGACCAGAAAGGCGGAAAATGGAAAATACATCCTCCCTGATGTGGCGGAAGAGCTGAAAAAACATTTGGAGGAGAAAACCATTTCCTATGAGGATATTGCGGGAATCGGTATCGGTGTGCCGGGCCCGGTTGAGCCGGACGGACATGTTAGAGTGGCGGTTAACTTGGGCTGGAAGGATATATATCCCGCTCGAGTAATGCGTGAGCTTATGGGCGGCAGAATTCCCTGTGCGGTAGGAAATGATGCCAATGTAGCGGCTCTTGGGGAAATGTGGCAGGGTGGCGGCAGAGGCTATCAGAATATGATGATGGTAACGCTCGGAACGGGAGTGGGCGGCGGCCTTATTTTAAATGGAAAAATTGTTGCAGGAGCACACGGTGCAGGAGCGGAAATTGGACACATTCATGTTAGGGAAGTAGAGGGAGAGCGTTGTGCTTGCGGCGGAATGGGATGCCTTGAGCAGGTAGCTTCCGCAACCGGAATCGTAAAGGAGGCAGAGCGCTTTTTAAGGATGTTTAGAGAACCTTCTTCTCTTCGTATCTATGGAAAAGCTTTGACAGCAAAAATTGTCTGTGATGCGGCAAAGGAAGGGGATCAGCTTGCATACCTAAGTCTTGATTTAAGTATGCGTTCCTTGGGAATTGTTCTTGCACAGGTTTCGATGGTTGCCGACCCGGAGATTTTTGTTATTGGTGGCGGTGTATCTAAGGCGGGAGACTTCCTTTTAGATCTGATCAGAAAGCATTACAAAGAGTATACTCCGATTTTAGAGAAGAAGGCGGAGCTTGTGCTTGCAACGCTTGGAAATGATGCCGGGATTTACGGTTGCGCACGATTGATGCTTGAAAAGGACTAAATCCTTTTGCTATCTAAGGGAAGTTTGGCTGAAAAAAATAGCTTGTAGACAAAGTGACTGCTTGACAAAGAATTTTACAGACTAAGCGGTGAGGAATAGTTAGAAAGTAAGAAAATGAATCCAAAGGTTCTGAAAACAATAGAATATACGAAGATTATTGCCATGCTTTTGGAAGAAGCGGAATCTTCTCTCGGGAAGGAAAGGGCGGAGGCGCTCCTCCCTTCCTCCGATTTTTGTGAGGTAGAGCGAAATCTTTTGGAAACGGAAGAGGCGGAGAGCCGTATTCGGGTAAAGGGGCCAATCTCCTTTCGAGGGATAGCGGATATACGCCCCTATTTTTCGAGATTGCAACTGGGAGCTTCTCTTTCCATATCAGAGCTTTATCAAGTGACAAGAATGCTGGAAAACGGAAAAAGGGTAAAAGAGCAGGGCGGAGAAATAGAGGATAGCCTTTCCGCCTATTTTGAGGAGTTGAACAGCTTAGATGAAATAAGACGAGAGCTTTCCCGCTGCATTGAGTCGGAGGAGCGTCTTTTTGACGATGCCAGTAAGGAACTTTCCGATATCCGAAGAAAAGAAAAGGGGATAGAGGGGAAAATTACGGAGGAGCTGAACCGGATTTTAAATGATAAGCGCTCCATGCTGCAGGAGGGAGTAATTACTCTTCGAAACGGTCGCCATGTTTTTCCGGTAAAGGCGGAGTATAAAAATGCCTTTCACGGCATTGTCCATGATGAGAGTAGCACGGGAGTCACCCTCTTTATGGAGCCCTTAAGTATCGTGCAGCTGGAAAACAATCTGAGTGAGCTCTTTTCGTTGGAAAAGCAGGAGGTAGAGAAGATCTTACAGTATCTTACTCTAAAGCTTTCTCCGGAGCTTCCGGTCTTGGAAAGAAATCTGGAGCTTCTTTCTCACCTGGACTTTGTCTTTGCGAAGGCGAAGCTTGGAAAGAAGATGGATGCGGTAAGACCCGCCTTAGAGAAAGACAAAAAGTTAAAGTTGATCGATGCGCGACATCCCTTGATTAGCCGGGATAAGGTTGTGCCGATTTCCATCCATGTTGGAGAAGGCTTTCGTCTTTTGGTCATTACCGGCCCGAATACGGGAGGAAAGACCGTCTGCTTAAAGACCCTTGGGCTTTTGCAACTGATGGGACAGGCCGGACTCTTGATTCCGACTTTTCAAGGTTCTTCCATTACGGTTTTTAAGGAAATTTATGCGGATATCGGAGATGAGCAAAGTATTGAGCAGAGCCTTTCCACCTTTTCCGCGCACATGACGAATACGGTGAAAATTCTTTCGGAGGCGGATTCCGACTGCCTCTGTCTTTTTGATGAGCTCGGGGCCGGTACGGATCCTACGGAGGGCGCAGCACTTGCCCTTGGAATCCTGCAAGAACTCTATGAAAGAGGGGTAACCACGCTTGCGACTACTCACTACGCGGAGATTAAGCTTTATGCCTTGTCTACGGAGGGAGTGGAAAATGCAGCCTGCGAGTTTGATGTGGAAAGCCTCCGCCCTACCTACCGCCTGCTGATAGGTGTTCCGGGAAAGTCCAATGCCTTTGCGATTGCAAAGAAGCTCGGTTTAAGCGAGAAAATCATTGAAGATGCCAGAGGACGTATCGGAGAAGAGGATTTGCATTTTGAAGATTTGATTGCGGATTTGGAAGACAGCAGACGCCTTGCCGAGAGGGAAAGGTTGGAAATCGAGCAGTATAAGGAAGAAGTGGAGCGCTTAAAGGCTCGTGCGAGAGAGTCCACGAAGGGGATTGAGAAAGGCAGAGAGAAAATTCTTAACCGAGCCAGAGAAGAGGCTGCGAAGATTCTTTCCGATGCGAAGGAGACGGCTGACAGCATTGTAAAGGAAATTCGGAAGCGGGAAAACGGCGGCGGAACTTCTTTGGAAGTGGAGCAGATACGCAGCAAGCTGAAAAAGAAGATGGAAGAGACGCAGGCCTTTTCCGGACAGAGTGTAAAAGGCCCGATGCAGACCATTTCTCTGAAAAACCTTAAGCTCGGGGACAAGGTCAGACTGCTTAACATGCATAATGTCGTGGGAACCGTCACCGAACTTCCGGATAAGAACGGGATGTTTACCGTAAGTGCAGGCATCCTGCGGACCAAGGTCTCCGCAAAAGAGGTGGAATTCATCCAGCATAAGGAGAAGGAAGCCCCGGCTCGAAATCAAGGAAGGACTGCAGGCCTTGGAAGGTCCAAGGCGATGGGCATTTCCCCGGAAATCAATCTTATCGGAAAGATGACGGCAGATGCGCTTCCGGAGTTAAATAAGTACTTGGATGACGCCTTTCTTGCTAAGCTTCCGCAAGTCAGAGTTGTCCACGGAAGAGGTACCGGAGCGCTTCGAAAAATGGTGCATGAGTGCGTGAAGAAGAACAAGCATATTGAATCCTTCCGCCTGGGTGAATATGGAGAGGGGTCCGATGGTGTAACCATTGTATACTTCAAAAAATAAAATCGTTGGAGCTACAGAATTGTTTCGTAGATAGAATTAGTTCAATGATCAAGATATTTTACAGACCAATTATTTTACGGGTATACTGCTTTAGAAATATAAAGGAGGTATTGTGGCAGAAAAGCAAAGAATCTTAATTGTGGATGACGACAGCTCCATTGCGGAGCTGATTTCTCTGTATCTTGAGAAGGAGTGTTTTTCCACAAAGATTGCGGAAGACGGGGAAGAGGCACTCGGCATTTTTGAAAAAGAGGGGGCTGAGCTTTTGATTCTGGATTTGATGCTTCCGGGAATCGACGGCTATGAGGTATGCAGAAGGATTCGTGCATACTCCGATGTGCCTATAATTATGCTTTCCGCAAAAGGAGAGACCTTTGATAAGGTGCTTGGCTTAGAGCTCGGGGCGGATGATTATATTTTAAAGCCCTTTGACACCAAAGAGCTGATTGCCAGAGTAAAGGCAGTTCTTCGTCGTTTTCAGCCGGGAAGAAGAACGGTTTCCGGCGAGATTCTCGAAGGAAATGAAAAAGAGGAGCAAATGCAAAAGGGAAAGTACATTGCTTACTCGGATCTAGTTGTGAATTTAAGCAACTATGCAGTGCATTACAAAGGGAAAACGGTAGATATGCCGCCGAAGGAATTGGAGCTTCTGTACTTTTTGGCAAGCTGTCCCAATCAGGTATTTACCAGAGAGCAGCTCCTTGATCATATCTGGGGTTATGAGTTTGCGGGCGATTCCCGTACCGTGGATGTGCATATAAAGCGCTTAAGGGAAAAGCTTCCCGGAGGGGAAGAATGGGAAATTTCTACGGTTTGGGGTATAGGCTATAAATTCAGGGTAGGGTGAAGAGCTTGAGAAGGCGATTATTCATAAAATTTTTACTGGGCTACTCCGTTTTTTTCCTCCTGTCTCTATTCTTTGTCTATTTTTACGGAGGAAATCGAGTTCAAAGCTATTTTTATAATACGGAAGGAGCTTCTCTTTATCGTGAGGTGACGAGGCTCGCAAATTACTATTCCAAAGAGGAATTCGGAAGCCTTTCCATCAGCAAAATCACTGCGGATATGGAGGGAAATATTCGTAGCAAATCTCCTGAATGGACGCTGGTGAGCCCGCAGGGAAAGATTCTTGCCTTTCATGCTAAAGATAATATTAAAGGGGGAGAGCTTAAGGATTTCGATTTTACGAAGAATGGAGAAAAAACCTATTATACAGAGACTTTTCAGGGACTTTTGGAAGAGACAAGACTTGTTTCAAAGGCACCGATTCAAAGAGATTTCCAAAAAATAGCTTATCTCTATCTGATGATGCCTATGTCGGAAATAGAAGTACAGAAGGCGGAAATTATCGATATTTTCTTTACGGCTATGGCAGCGATATTTCTTTTTTCACTCTCGATTTTTTGGGTGTTTTATACCTATGTATACCGTCCCTTAAGGAAAATCACTGCGGGAGCGCTACGCTATGCTTCAGGAGATTATCAGGCTAAAATTCAGGTGGGCGGACAGGATGAAATGGGTTATCTTGCGGAAACCCTGAATTTCATGGCGGAGGAAATACAGAAGTCGGATGATTATCAGAGACAGTTTATTGCAAATGTCTCTCATGATTTCCGCTCACCTCTTACTTCTATAAAGGGGTATTTGGAGGCAATGCTGGATGGCACAATTCCGCGAGATATGGAAGAAAAATATTTGGAACGACTGATTGCGGAAACCGATAGATTAAGTAAGCTTACACAGTCCATGCTGAGCCTTAACAAGCTGGATTCAGAGGGAAGACTGAACCGCAGCAACTTTGATATTAACCGGATGATTCGACAGGTTTGCGGCAGCTTCGAAATGCAGTGCGCGAAAAGGAATCTACAGTTTTCGCTTATCTTTGCTGAGAAGAAAGAAATGGTTTATGGAGATTATCCGAAAATTCAGCAGGTCCTTTATAACTTGATTGACAATGCGGTGAAATTTTCCAAGGAAGGAACGGAGATTTGCATTCGTACGGAAGAAAGAGGAACAAAGGTATTTATTTCCGTCCGAGATCAGGGAATAGGTATTCCGAAGAAGGATTTACAGAAGATTTGGGAGCGGTTTTACAAGACGGATCTTTCCAGAGGAAGGGATAAGCGTGGAACAGGCCTGGGACTTGCCATCGTAAAAGGGATTATCAACGCACACAATGAACATATAGACTGTATATCTACAGAGGGAGTGGGCACGGAATTCAGCTTTGCTCTGCCCCTGTCTTTAAAAGAGGAGGTCTAATCCTTGGACGAAAAAGATTTCATAAAAGAGAAGATAGTTGGACAGAAGGTAAACTGGAAGAAAAGAGTAAAAAAAGGCCTATCCTTCTTTTTTTACGGAGGAGCCTTCGGTCTTGGAATATTTTTGGTTTTCTATTTTCTTTTTCCCTTAGTTCCTAAGAAGAATAAAGTGAAAGAGAAGGAAACGGTAGCCTTTACGGAAGAACAGAGCACGGAATCGGAGAGCAGTACGGAAGAAACGGAAGCAATAGAAGATGTGGTACAGTCTGAGATTCAGAAGTTTGATTTTCCGATATCCGCCTATGAGAGTATGATGGGAAATTTGAAAAGCATTATACAGGAGGGGGAGAAGTCTCTGGTTGATGTAGAGGTATCTACCGGAGGAGAAGATCTTCTCACAGCCGGAAAGGCAAGAGGAAACGGGATTTTATTGGGAAAAACGGAGGACAGTATTCTCATACTGTACTTGGGTACAAGTGACAGTGAATCCGGATATCGTGTTCGTTTTTTCAGAGAGAAGGAGGTAGAGGCAAATCTGGTCTCTACGAGTAAAAAGGACGGTATTCTTATTCTCTCTGTACCTCTAAGCAGCTTCTCCGATAAGGAAGCGGAAAGGCTTACCATAATGCCAAGAGGTAATTCCCGACTTATCCAAAGGGGGGAAACCTTAATCGGAATCGGCGCACCGAGCGGAGAATTATATTCCACGGAAATGGCTTATGTTTCCTACCTTTCTTATGATGTTCCGGCAGTGGACGCCTTTAGAGAAGTCATTTTGGTACAGGCTCCGAAAGCGGGAGAAGGAAATGTCTTCTTTCTAAATACTTCCGGTGCTTTGGTCGGCTTTTCCTACGGAGAGCAAGGGGAATTCCCGCAAATTTGCGGCATCTCTGATTGCTTAGAGCTTCTGGAAAAGCTCGGAAACGGAAAATCTTTAGCCTATTTAGGGTTGAAGGTACAAAATACAACAAAAAATATGATAGAATTAGGAATTCCGGAGGGAATTTATATTTCTGAAGTGGAAGAGGGGAGCCCGGCTTATACTGCAGGTATACAGGCCGGAGACATTTTAAAAAAAGGAAACGGGGAAGAGCTTACAGGAGTTAAGGACCTACAGGAACTTTTACTGAAAGAAGCCCCCGGGAGTACTTTGGAGCTGAGCCTTCTTCGAAATAATGGCAATGCCTATGTGGAACTTGCGTTTTCTTGTTCTTTGGGAACAAGATAGGAAGGAATGTATATGAGTGAAAATATCCCTAACCCTAATCGTTTTATCGAGAATTTTAGGGATGGCACAAGAGTGAATAATGTGTATCTTGTGAAAATGAAGAACACGGCACTTACAAAAAACGGAAAAGAATACTTGAATGTTACTTTGCAGGATAGGACGGGAACGATTGATGCCAAGGTTTGGGACCCGTTTTCTCCCGGAATTTCCGAGTTCTCCACTTTGGACTATGTTTATGTAGAGGGGAATGTTGCACTTTATAACGGTGTGAACCAGTTAAGTATTCAAAGACTTTCCGTGGCAAGAGAAGGCAGCTTTTTTCCGGAGGATTTTCTTCCGGTTTCGAAAAGAGACAGGGAAGAAATGAAGAAGGAGTTTTTTGCTATGATTTCCGCTTTAGACAATCCCTTCTTAAAGAGACTATTAGAGAGTATCTTTGTGGAGGATAAGGCGTTCATGCAGGAATTTTCCTTTCATTCTGCAGCAAAAACAGTGCATCATAGCTATGTTGGAGGACTTCTCGAGCATACTTTGTCCGTTGCAAAGCTTTGTCGCTTTTATGCGGAGCACTATCAGGACTTAAATAAAGACATTCTGGTTTCCGCAGCGCTTTGCCATGATATTGGAAAGATGAAAGAGCTCAGTGAATTTCCGAGGAATGATTATTCGGATGAAGGACAGCTTCTTGGACATATTATGATCGGTTATACCATGCTTTCCGAGAAAATAGCCTTGATTCCCGATTTTCCGAATGTGCTTCGATCTGAATTTCTACACTGTATTCTTTCTCATCACGGAGAGCTGGAATTCGGATCTCCGAAGAAGCCGGCTACCATGGAAGCTTTGGCCCTTGCCTTTGCAGACAATACGGATGCAAAGCTCCAGACTATGAGAGAGTTTATCGAGCAGGGAGAGAAGTCGGGGAAGGCAAAGGAAGGGAGCGGTTGGATCGGATTTAATAAACTACTCGAGAGTAATGTAAGGAAGAGTGTGTTTTAAGCAGAACAAAAGATAAAAGAACTATTTAGTGAATCAGAATAATGCTTAAACTCACATTTTGCCGGTATTGAAATAGGGGCACGCTCTCGCTAACCTCGCCCAGCAGTAGTACTAAGCTTCAAGCATCGCTGTCGCTCGCTTTCAGCAAGTACTAGCGGGCTCAGATTACCCCTTATTTCAAT
>CAUTEL010000021.1:0-11937 GCA_963537185.1 uncultured Oribacterium sp.
GTTAATTAGTATAAATTGCATTTCAAGAAGTTTTTCAGATATTCAGAAGAAGTCTAAAGAGAAAGGGGTATGTATGGAAGTGGCAAAGATTTCAAGTAAAGGCCAAATTACAATTCCGGTATCCGTTAGAAACAAACTCAAGTTAAAAAGCGGAGATAAACTTGTAATAATGGAAGAAAATGGAAGATTTTACTTTGAGAATTCTGCAATGCTGGCCTTTAAAAGAGTAGAAGAAGAATTCAGAGGAGTAGCCGAGGAAGCCGGGTATTATAAGGAGGAAGATTTACAAAGCTTCGCTCAGGAGATAAGAGAGGAACGAAGGAGAAAATAAAATGAGAATCATGCTGGATACCAACATTTTGATATCCGTGATTTTCTTTCCCTCTAATCAAACCAGAAACTTAATTAAAAGAATCACGGAGCAGAATGAAATAGTGATTTGTGATTATGTTATAGAAGAGTTAAGTCTTGTAATTGAAAGGAAGTTTTCGTCAAGAAAGCCTGCTCTAAAAGATTTTTTTCACAGCCTACCCTTTGACCTGGTACAAGTAAAAAGAAATCCGGAAAAGGAGAAATATCCGGAAATAAACTTCACACACTTTTCACAAAGAATTAGCACTCATCACTTGACAGTGCTAACAATTGCTTTATAATAAAGCTATCTTGTAGAAAAGTGAGGTAGTGAGTATGAATATAAATCGTTTTACACAAAAGTCGGTAGAAAGTATCAACAACAGCCAGAAGATTGCGATGGATCACGGGAATCAGGCATTGGAGCAGGTGCACTTGCTCTTAAGCCTTCTTCAGGTGGAGGACAGCCTGATTGCGAAGCTTCTACAGAAAATGGGCATTTCTCCGGATAGCTTCGAAAGAGCGGTGGAAGAGAAAATCAATGCGCTTCCCAAGGTTTCCGGAGGCCAGCAGTATTTTTCGCAGGATGCAAATAAGGTCGTCATGAATGCGGAAGACCATGCGAAAGCTATGGGCGATGAATATGTGTCCGTGGAGCATATTTTCCTCGCACTCCTAAAGGACGGAGACAAGACGATTCGAGAGCTGTTTAAAGAGTTTGACATCACAAAGGAGAAGTTCCTTTCCGCACTTTCCTCTGTTAGAGGAAACCAGAAGGTCATGACGGACAATCCGGAGGGTACCTATGATGCCTTAAATAAATACGGCTATGAAATGGTCGAGCGAGCAAGTCAACAGAAGTTCGATCCTATTATCGGAAGAGATGAAGAAATCCGAAACATTATCCGAATCCTTTCCCGAAAGCAAAAAAACAATCCCTGCTTGATCGGAGAGCCCGGTGTCGGAAAGACTGCAGCGGTGGAAGGACTTGCACAGAGAATCGCGAAGGGCGATGTGCCGGAATCTTTGAAAAATAAGAAAATCTTTGCGCTCGATATGGGCTCTCTCATTGCCGGGGCAAAGTACAGGGGAGAGTTCGAAGAAAGACTGAAGGCGGTTCTGGATGATGTCAGAAAGTCCGAGGGAGAGATCATCCTCTTTATCGATGAAATCCATAATATCGTCGGCGCGGGAAAAACCGAGGGTTCCATGGACGCCGGAAACCTTTTAAAGCCGCTTCTTGCAAGAGGCGAGCTGCACTGTATCGGTGCGACAACCCTCGATGAATATAGAAAATATATTGAAAAGGACGCAGCTCTTGAGCGTCGTTTCCAGCCGGTTATGGTGGATGAGCCGAGTGTGGAGGATACCATTTCCATCTTAAGAGGAATCAAGGAACGCTATGAGGTCTTCCACGGAGTAAAAATCACGGATACCGCACTCGTTGCGGCGGCGACGCTTTCCGACCGTTACATCTCCGACCGTTTCCTTCCGGATAAGGCAATAGACCTTGTGGATGAGGCCTGTGCCATGATTAAGACGGAAATGGATTCCATGCCGGAAGAAATGGACGAGCAGCAGAGAAAGATTATGCAGCTGCAGATTGAAGAGCTTGCGCTGAAAAAAGAGGACGATCAGCTTTCGAAGGAAAGACTCGCAGCACTGCAAAAGGAGCTTTCCGAGCTTCGGGATAAGTTTAATGTCCAAAAGGCGCAGTGGGAAAATGAGAAAAATGCCGTTTCCAAGTTGCAGACTTTAAGAGAAAAGAAGAACGAGCTGCAGGCGGAAGTCAATATTGCAATGCAAAAGGGAGAGTATGAAAAGGCCTCCAAGTTGCAGTATCAGGATCTGCCTCAAGTCGAAAAGGAACTGGAAGAGGCGGAAGCACTGGCCCAAAAAGAAGAAAACAGTACGCTTGTGCATGACAGGGTAACAGAGGAAGAGATTGCCAGAATCATCAGTCGTTGGACGGGCATTCCCGTAACAAAGCTGAATGAATCCGAGCGTTCGAAGGTCTTGCATCTTGACGCCGAAATTCATAAGAGACTCATCGGACAGGAAGAGGCGGTAGAGAAGGTTTGCGAAGCCATTCTTCGTTCGAAGGCGGGTATAAAGGATCCCACGAAGCCGATCGGCTCCTTCCTCTTCTTAGGACCTACCGGTGTGGGAAAGACCGAGCTTGCGAAGTCCCTTGCGCAGAACCTTTTTGATGATGAGAATGCCATGGTCAGAATCGATATGTCGGAGTACATGGAGAAATATTCCGTATCCCGTCTTATCGGTGCGGCTCCCGGCTATGTAGGCTACGAAGAGGGCGGACAGCTTACGGAAGCGGTAAGAAGAAAGCCCTATGCCGTTGTGCTTTTCGATGAAATCGAGAAAGCTCATCCGGATGTCTTTAACATCCTGCTTCAGGTTCTGGATGACGGAAGAATCACGGATTCGCAGGGTAGAACCGTAGACTTTAAGAACACGATTATTATCCTGACTTCGAATATCGGGGCGCAGAGCCTCTTGGACGGTATCGGAGAGGACGGCGTGATTTCGGAAGAACTCAGAAAAGAAGTGATGGATAGCCTGCACGGGCATTTCCGCCCGGAATTTCTGAACCGTCTGGACGAAATCATCCTCTTTAAGCCGCTTATTCAGAAGGACATGGAGCGAATTGCTGATCTTGTTTTAAAGGACATCAACAAGCGTTTACAGGATAAGAGACTGCACATTGAGATTGCGAAAGAGGCCCTGGATTTCATTTTGGAAAATGCGTATGAGCCGGGCTTTGGAGCAAGACCCTTAAAGCGTTATATGCAAAAGCATGTGGAAACGCTTGCCGCAAAGTGCATCTTGGAAGACAAGGTAAAAGAGGGAGATAAAATCGAGATAGTACTGGAAAACGGAGAATTGAAGGCGGAAGTCAGAGCCTGATACAAAGAGGAAACCCGGAACCTGATACAAAGAGGAAACCCGGAACCTGATATGAAGAGGAACGCAGACATCTATACCCGAAGTGAAAAGCTCCGGGTATTTTTGTGTTTTTTATTTTGCATTTTGCTCCGGAAATCATTATATTTACTCCGGAAATTTTCCTATCTTAACTCTCGGGTATTTTGTATCTTTCTTTGACCTCGGTTCATCAGAATGGTATAATTTCTCCAAATGTCTTTAAAGAAAGTTCAAGAAAGAATGCATAGAGCAAAGAGGGAGGCAAATGGAAAACGAAGAGCTGATTTCCGTGAAAAAGGTAAGCAAGGTTTACCGATTGTATGACCGGGCTATAGATAGATTATTGGAGTCTGTCAGCATAAGAAAGAAGTCCTATCATAAGGATTTTTTTGCCCTGCAGGACATTTCCTTTTCCGTAAAAAAGGGAGAAGCGGTAGGGATTATCGGAACAAACGGTTCCGGAAAATCCACCATGCTGAAGATTATTACCGGTGTGCTTACCCCGACAAGCGGAAGTGTGGAAACAAAAGGAACGATTTGTGCACTTCTTGAGCTTGGAGCAGGCTTTAACCAGGACTATACCGGGATTGAAAACATTTACATGAACGGCACTATGATGGGTATCAGTAAGGAGGAAATGGACAAGAAGCTTCCCTCTATCTTGGACTTTGCCGATATCGGAGACTTTGTCTATCAGCCTGTGAAGTCCTATTCCAGCGGAATGTTCGTCCGCCTGGCCTTTGCCCTTTATATTTCCATCGATCCCGAGATTTTGATTGTCGATGAGGCTCTTTCCGTAGGAGATGTCTTCTTTCAGGCAAAATGCTATCACCGAATGGACGAGCTGAAGAAGAAGGGCACAACCATTCTCATGGTTACACATGACCTCGGATCCGTGATGAAGTACTGTGACCGTGTCATTCTCTTCAACAAGGGAGAAAAGGTCGGAGAAGGCCTTCCCGGGCAGATGGTGGATCAGTATAAGAAGATCCTTGCCGGAAAGAATCCCGCAGCAGAGAAGTTTGTGGATGAGCAGGATTTCCTTGGGGACGGGACGACAGTAAAGTCGGAGAAGAAGGGAAGACAGGAGCTTCTCGAAACAGAAAGCGAAGCAGGTGTAAAACAGCATTCAGAAACGAAAGAAGACGGCAGTTCCAAGCAAGCCGGCGCCCCTGAACGAAGCGGAATAGGGGAAAACAATTCGGCGGAGCAGGGCAGTGAAAAGCGCATGCGTCTCATGAAGGACGAGATGAGCATAAACCCCTCCGCACAGCTTTACGGAAACGGAAAAGCGGAGATTGTGGACTTCGGTATTTTTGACAACGAAGGGAAACTAAGCAACATTCTCATAAAAGGAGAGAACTTCACCATCCGAGAGAGAATACACTTTTATGACGAGATTGTATCCCCTATCTTTACCTTCACGATAAAGGATAAGCGCGGTATGGACTTAAGCGGAACCAATACGCTTTTTGAGGGGGAAAATATTCCCGGCGTGAAGGCGGGAGACGAGTATATCTGCTCCTTTACCCAGAAGATGAATCTGCAAGGAGGAGAGTATCTCCTTTCCATTTCCTGTACGGGCTTTGAAGGGGGAGAGCATACCGTTTATGACAGAAAATACGACATTACCAGCATCACCGTGCTGTCCAATAAAAATACGGTGGGGATTTACGATATGGAGTCTAAGGTGACTCTGGAAAGGCATGACGCATGACATTTACCGAGTATAAAGGGAATCTCATAGATTGGATTAACTTCTTTCCGGCCGAGGGCGGTTTGGAAAGAGATGCGAGGGTCCTCTTTCTTTCCGATAAAGAGACGGAGGCGGTCTTTGCGAGCCGTTTAAAGAGGCGGGTAAAGCGCCTCTCGCTTCGCTTGGAGGAAGGGCAGTATGACTACATTTTGATTCCGAATCTCACGAAGCGTCTTCTTACACTCTTTCAGGATTCCTTGGAGCTTATGATTAGCTCCCTCTTGGACAAATACCTTGTCCCCGGAGGAGAGCTCATTTTGGGAGTCCATAATGAGAAAAGCATGGAGAGCCTTGCCACCGAGTATCTGGAGAAAGAGCTTTCTTATACAACACTTTCTGAACTGCAGCGAATCGAAAAGGCCCTTCTTGGCAAATACGATAAGGGGGAGGGAAGATTGTTCTTTCCGCTTCCGTCCTTGGACTATCCCATCCATTTCTATACCAAGGACAGACTTCCGAAGGAAGGAGAGGAGGGAAGGAGTATCACTGCGCTATCCGAGGAAGGAGTATTTCCTGCCTTTGCACCTTGCTTTCTTTACCGTTTTAGAAAGGATACTGCAGGAATTCAGAGTATGAAGGACATCCACAGTAAGAGAGTGGACTATATTAAGTATAATTCCAGCAGAAAGCCCGAATATGCCATCAAGACGGAGATTCTCACAGAGAAAAAGGGCGATAAGTTCGTCTTAAAAGAGGGAATTACGAAGGAAGCCAATGCCCACATCGAGTCTCTTCCGGAGAAGCGAAAGCTTATGGAAGAGTTCTTTTCCGAGCGAAATGTCAGTGTCTTGGAGGAAATACAGTTTCACAGAGCCTATGAGTCCTCCGAATCACTTTCCTATATCACTTATCCCTTTGTAAAAGGAAAGAGCATTTCCGAAATCCTAGGGGAGCTGATAACTGACGGAAAAGCACCGGTTAAAGAGATTACGGAGGCCTTGGTTCTTCTTCTTGGAAGAGGAGAGTGGATTCAGCCTGCGAATTATGATCTGCTTTTTGAAAATGTCTTAATGGTGCAGGATAAGGCGGTGCTCATTGACTGCGAATGGGTATTTCCGGAAGGCGTGGAACGGAGCTTCCTGGAGTACCGTATTCTCCATTATTGGTATGAAAGTTATAAGCATAAATTAAAATATAGAGATGAAGAGAGCTTTTTCCGCCTCTTCTCCGTAGGAAAGCCGGAGCTTCTTAGTGCTGAGAAGAAGGAAAGAGAGTTCCAAGAAGAAGTACACGGAGAGAGCGAAGAGAGCAATGTCTGGGCATACCGCAGTCAACGCTTCAGCCCGGAAAACTTCCGGAAGCAAAAGGAAGTCATCGAAGAAAAAGAACGAAACATTGCGCATCTTCAGGAGGAGATCAAGGATAAGGATGTCGCACTAAAAAAAGAAAGAGAAGTGCTCCGCCTGACTCAGGTGCATGTCGGAAATCTGGAAAAGGTCATCAGCACTCATGAACGGGATATTGCGCAGCTTCAGACAGAAAATGCATACTTTACAAAGCACCAGAGTCTTTATTCCCGCATAAGAAGAAAACTCTCTTCCGCTTTTAACCGTCGCTTCCCGGAGGATACTAAGAGAAGACTGATTCTCTACTATATCGCGCAGACCTTTTTACACCCGATAAGAACCTTAGTCCTTTACCTTCTGCCGGACGGAAGGAATCGGATACTGGGACACTTTAAGATTGGAAAGGCATACAAAGAGGGCGGAAAAGTTCGCTTTGCAAAAACAGAGCAGCCGAAGGTCAGCATCGTCATTCCCTGCTATAACCAGATTCACTATACCTATCGCTGCCTACAATCCATCCTTAAGCACACGAGTCAGGAAGAAACGCCTTACGAAGTGATTATTGCAGATGATGTTTCTACCGATGCAACGAGAGACCTGCGTCTCTTCTCGGAGAACCTCGTCATTGCCCGAAATAAAGAAAATATGGGCTTTCTAAAAAACTGTAATCAGGCGGCGGAAGTCGCAAGAGGAGAATACATTTTCTTCTTAAACAATGATACGGAAGTGACCGAAGGCTGGCTTTCTTCCCTTCTTGACCTTATGGAAAGACGCCCCGATGCCGGCATGGTGGGCTCCAAGCTCGTCTATCCGGATGGAAGGCTCCAGGAGGCGGGCGGCATCATCTGGTCCGATGCCTCCGGCTGGAACTACGGAAGACTGCAGAACCCGGATGATCCGGAATACAACTATGTGAAAGAAGTGGACTATATCTCCGGTGCGGCGATCCTCATTCGCACTTCCCTTTGGAAGGAAATCGGGGGCTTTGACGAGTTTTTTGCACCGGCTTACTGTGAGGATTCCGACCTTGCCTTCTCCGTCAGAAAGCACGGCTATAAAGTGCTGTATCAGCCACGCTCCAAGGTTATCCACTACGAGGGAATTTCGAACGGTACCGATGTGGAGGGCAGCGGCTTAAAGCGTTACCAGAAGGTAAATCAGGAGAAATTTAAGGAAAAGTGGAAGGAAGAGCTGAAGAAGCAGAGCGAGAATACCGGTAATCCCAACCCTCTCCGCGCGAGGGAACGGGGACAGGGAAAACGCTATGTTCTCTTTGTTGACCACTATGTACCGACCTTCGATAAGGATGCCGGTTCAAAAACGACTTATCAGTACCTGAAAATGCTGACGGACAAAGGGGTAATCGTGAAATTCCTCGGGGATAACTTCCTCCATGAGGAACCCTATACCTCCGCTTTGGAGGAGCTCGGCATCGAGGTGCTTTACGGCACGAAGATGCAGGGCGATATCTGGAATTGGATGGAACGAAATAAGGATATGATTGATGTCGCCTATTTGAATCGTCCGCATATTGCGACAAAGTACATTGATTTCATTAAGGAAAATACGCCCTGGAAGATTATTTTCTACGGACACGACCTGCACTTCCTCCGTCTCCAAAGAGAGTACGAGCTTGAGCAGAGGCCGGAGCTTCTGGAGGAGATTCAGTACTTTAAAAACATGGAATTCTCCGTGATGGGCAAGGCGGAAATGAACTATTATCCCTCTTCTTTGGAAGTCGAGGAAATCCATAAGATAGACGAGACTATCCCGGTAAAAGCCATTACCGCCTATGTCTTTGATAAAGCGGCAGTAGTGGAGAAGATAGGAGAAGAAAGAGAGGGAATCCTCTTTGTAGGCGGCTTTGCACACCCGCCCAATGAGGACGCCGTTCTATGGTTCTCTCGGGAAATTCTCCCCTTTATGAAGAGACAGCTCCCCGACTTAAAATTCCGTATTGTGGGAAGCCATGTTACGGAAAAGGTGAAGGACTTGGAAAAGATAGAAGGAGTCGAGGTCCTCGGCTTTGTGAGCGATGAAAGACTGCATGAGCTCTATCAGAAAAGCCGTCTTGTGATTGTTCCGCTCCGCTATGGTGCAGGCGTAAAAGGAAAGGTTGTCGAAGCACTTCACGAGGGAGCAGCAATACTGACCACCTCCTGCGGTGCAGAGGGCATTCCTCATGCGGAAGAAGTCATGGTAGTGGAGGACGATCCCCGGAAATTTGCCGATGAAGCGGTGCTTCTGTACCGGAATCTTCCGAGAATTCGGGAGTATTCCAAGAAAGCGACAGAGTTTATTGCGGAGTATTTCTCCCCCGATGCAGTGTTTAAGGGGATAAAGGATGATTTTGGAGTGTAGGAAGGGAAAAAATCTATGGAAGCAATTCTTTTATGCGGAGGTCTTGGAACGAGACTCCGCTCGGTGGTCTCCGACCGCCCGAAGCCTATGGCGGATATAGCGGGAAAGCCCTTTTTGCATTACCTTGTGAAGATGCTTTCCGAGAGCGGTGTAAAACACCTGATTTTTGCCCTCGGTTATATGGGGGAGCAGATCGAGGCATACTTTAAAAGCGGAGAGGACTACGGTCTGTCCATATCTTATTCTTATGAGGATAGCCCCTTAGGGACGGGAGGCGCGATTCGCAATGCTCTCTCCAAAGTTTCCGAGGAAAATGTCCTTGTCTTAAACGCGGACACCTATTTTCATACGGATTATGAAAATCTGCTCTCGCAGCAGCTTAAAACCCAAGCTGTGATGACAATTGCCAGCCGGAAAATCGAGGATATCTCGCGTTACGGGGCAATCCTGAAGGACGAAACCGGGCGTATACTTCGTTGGAATGAGAAAATGTCTTCCAATCAGGCGGAAGCACCGCGCCCCGGAGAAATTAACGGGGGCATTTATGTGATGAAAAAAAGTCTTATCGAGAAAATTCCGGGAGGAAAACAGAGTTTGGAAAATGACTGTATCCCGATGTGGCTAGAAGATGGAGTCTACCTTCAGGCACTTCTCTCGGACGGCTACTTTATGGATATCGGAATCCCGGAAGACTATGCGCAGTTTAGAAAGGACATAGAGAGCGGAGCAATTAACGAAGAAGTCTACTAGCTTCATAAGGTGGAGGACTTCTACCAAACCCTATATTTGCATAGTGAATACTTTACAATGAAAAATATTTTTCGTATACTAAAGAAAAAAGGAGATAGAACTATGGCACAAGTTAATTTTCGAGTAGATGATTCCATTAAAGAGAGAGCGGAAAGCGCGTGTACAGCGATGGGGTTAACCATGTCTTCTGCTATCAATATTTTTCTTACTAAAGTTGCAAATGAGAAAAGAATACCTTTTGAAGTATCAGTAGATCCATTTTACAGTGAGGAACATATAGCTATGCTTGAAAGACGTATAGCAGATATGAAGGCAGGGAAAAAAGTTCATGAGCACGAACTCATCGAGGCTGAATAATGAAAAAGATATGGCATGATGAGGCGTGGGAAGAGTATCTCTATTGGCAAGTCCAGGACAAGAAAACATTAAAGAAGATAAACAAATTGCTAAAAGACATTGATAGGAATGGATACAACTGTACAGGAAAACCGGAGGCTTTATCTGGTAACTTGGCAGGATATTGGAGTGTTCGTATTGATAAAAAGAATCGTTTGGTTTTTTGCATCAAGGACAATATTTTAGAGATAGTAGAATGTGGATCTCATTATGGAGATCACTAAGTTCCTTGTAATCATGTTTATGCGCAGTTTAGAAAGGACATGGAGAGCGGAAAATGCTGAAAAAGACCGTATTTTTAGATCGGGACGGAACGATTAATGAAGAAGTTTCTTATCTCCATAAGGCGGAAGACTTCCGCTTTCTGCCCGGCGTGGGAGAGGAGCTGAAGCTTCTCTATGAACAGGGCTTTCAACTTGTTGTGATTACGAATCAGGCAGGAATCGGAAGAGGCTATTACACGGAAGAAGATGCGGAGAGGCTTCACCGCTATATGAGAGAGGAACTTAAGAAGCAGGGCGTACACTTGCAAGGAATCTACTACTGCCCTCACCACTTGGAAGGACTTCCTCCGTACAATACCGACTGTCCCTGCAGAAAGCCGAAGACGGGACTCTTTTATCAGGCGGAGCGGGATATGCTTTTGGAAGAGAGAAATAGTACCGGGCGAAGCATAGAGAGCATTCGTACCATACGAATCCACTCCCCCTATAGATTGACTGCAAGGGAAGAAGCAGAGCTGGAAGAAGAGAACCGAACGCTTCCCGATAGAAAGAGTTGGCTCAGCTCTTCCTATATGATAGGAGATAAGCTTTTGGACTGCTTGGCCGGCGGGAACTTTGGTGTTCATCCTATACTCCTCGGTACAGGCTACGGAAAAGAGGAGCTGGAAAAAGCAAAAAAAGAAGGAAAGCAAGATTTCTCCTACTTTCCTATGTTTTTAGATGCGGTAAAGGCAATATTATAAGCTTTTCTTTAGCAATTCATTATCATCTAAGGCAGACTCCAATATCCTACTTAATACTGAAGTGTATCCCTTTCCGAGAGACTTTGCCTTTTTAAGAGCATGTGGGGATAAACGAAGAGTTACAGATTGCTTCCTTCTCTCTTCTTTATTTATTTCTGCAATTCTCTTAAATCGGGCAAGTTCTTCGTCTGTTAGTTCAGGACAATCTTCATCAAAAGAGAAGGGGCGCATAGATGCTTCTTTTAATTCCAAAATCTGTTCATCTGTCAATTTACTGTTTTGATCAAGATTATATTTTTTCATAGCCATTAAAATACGCTCTCCTTTCCCTCTCTGTTGCAATGCATTTTTAGATGCAGCAAAAGCGATAGTATAGCCTCTACCCGAAAAAATACTGTTCCAGCATAAGGCATAAGCAGTGATAAATCGGAAGATGCAGTTCCTGAATCTGATAGGTTTCGTTAGAGGGAGCTACAATAGAAAGCTCTGCAAGCTCCTTTCCTGCTCCGCCGTCCTTTCCTGTCAGTAAAATGCTTTTAATACCCATAGCCTTGGCAAGTTTCAAAGCGTAGCCCACATTCTTGGCATTGCCCGAAGTGCTGATGGCGAAGAGAATATCTTCCTTCTTTCCATATCCTAAAAGGCACTGCGCATAAAAAAGTGCCTCGTCCTGATCGTTACTGAAGGCAGTGTGGAGAGCGGTTTGTGAGCTGAAGGAAATGGCCGGAAGCCCCTGCTCCAGGTGCTTTGTAAAATACTCCGCTTCCTCCCCGAAAAGCTCCTGCAAACGGGAACTCAGCTCGGGCTTTATTTTCCGCTTTACGCAAAAGGCCTTCATCAGCTCACCGACGATGTGGTCGCTGTCTGCAGAGCTTCCTCCGTTGCCGCAGAGAAGCAGCTTTCCTCCTTTTTCAAAAGAATCCCGCATCAAAAGATAAGCTTTCCATATCTCCTCATGAATGTCTTTCAGCACTGGATATCTCTCTTCTAAAAGTTCTAATTCCTTGTAGGATTTCTCTTCTTGAACCGTCATACTTTCTCCTTCTTCCTCCTTTCTGCATAGAGGGAATCTTTGCCTTGCACATAATATAGCATAGCTTTTCTGCAAATGCCGTAAAAAATCATTT
>CAUTEL010000022.1:0-11844 GCA_963537185.1 uncultured Oribacterium sp.
GGAAGAAACAGTATATGTTTCTGCTAACTATGTGAAGGCTTTACTGGATTCCGATAAGGATGTAAAGATTTTAGAGGCTTCATGGGGCCCCTTGGATGTTGCGGAAGACTACAAGAAAATACATATTCCGGGAGCTTTCCATGTGAATACGGACGATATCGAGGAAGATAAGACCTGGAACTTCCGCAGTCCGGAAGAGATTGAGAAGCTCTTAAAGAGCTATGGTATTACGAAGGATACGCTTGTCGTGACCTATGGAAATACAGCGGAAATCACTGCAGATGACAGATTGGCAACCGTTCTTCTTTGGGCAGGTGTAGAGAATGTAAAGAACTTAAGCGGTGGAATCGATGCTTGGGTAGATGCAGGCTTCGAGACAGAAACAAAAGTAAATGAGCCTGTAGCAACGAAAGAAGATTTTGGTGTAAAGATTCCTGCTCATCCGGAATATATCCTTAGCATTGAGGAAGTAAAAGAGAAGCAGGAAAAAGATTCCAAGTTCAAGCTGGTAAGTATCCGTTCTAAGGATGAGTTCTTAGGGAAGACCTCCGGCTACTCCTATATTGACAGAGCCGGTGAACCCTTAGGAGCGGTATGGGGGCATGATACGGATGACGGATCCTACAACAATGCAGACGGTACGGTAGTTGACTTGGCAAAACTGGAGGAGTATCTTGGGGAAAGCGGACTTTCTCTTGAGAAAAACGATATTGCTTTCTACTGCGGTACAGGTTGGAGAGCTTCCGTTCCCTTCCTGATTGCCCACGAGAACGGCTTTAAGAATGCCTACCTCTATGATGGAGGCTGGTTCCAGTGGCAGATGGATCCGGAGAACAAGGTTCAGCTTGGCGAGCCGGGATCCTCTGATTATAAGGAAGTACAGGTAAAGGATTTAAGTACCGATAAGGCGAAGAAATAACTGGACAATTTTGCAAGATAGCACAGAAAGTAGGGGCGGTTTTCGACTTTCTGTGCTATTTTATAAGGATGAAAATGAAAAAAAATCTGCTATTTTTAGTTCAAAAGATATTCTTACTGGGAAGCATAGCGATGCTTCTTGCCCTTTATATTCTTCGTTATTTTACGAAGCGGAAAATGGGAATGGCACGCTATATGGTCTATTTCAGAGACAAATGGAGCGGAAGAGAGCTGGGAGCATTTTCTCTTTTACAATGGTCGGTTCTGCTAACTTTATTGTTGTTTAGTCTTATTCTTTCCTTTATTGTAATACGGCTTTTTCGCAAATCCTATGGGCGTTCCATAGGAAAAAAAGCGGGAAATACTTCTTTTCCGTTTATTCCTATAGTCTATAGTTTTTTCCTTATGCTGTATTCCTTCCTTTATTTTTTTTCTTTTGTGGGAGATCCCGGAAGAGAGTACACGGCAAGTCTTATGGTTCATGTACTTATGCAATTCTTTTCCATATCATTTTTGGCTACATATCTAAGGAAGGGGCATCAGGATGAAAAATAAAAAGTTATGGATATTTCTTTTCTTAGTCGCAATATTTTTGCTTGCCTTATTTTTCCTGCCTGTAAAAGAGATTTTTCAGGGAAATGTCCTGCAATTTTTGCAAGAGAAATCCGAGGAGAATTTCCTCTTCTCTGCATTGCTCTATGTCGTGCTTTGTGCTCTTGCAGGCGCATTTCTGGCACTTCCCGGAATCACCTATGCGCTTATCGCCGGAACGGTATTTCATGCATTTTGGGGAACGGTTCTCTGTGCTCTTTCTGCAAGTATTTCCGCAGGAATTTCTTTTCTCATGGGAAGGTATTTTCTGTATGATGCCATTAAACCGAAGCTGGAAAAGAATCCCTATATAAAGAAATACTTTTTTTCAGGAGAAAAGAGAAATCTTTTGTTTCTTCTTTTTTTAACCAGAACCATACCGGTTTTTCCCTTTAACCTGCAAAACTATGCTTACGGTATCACGGATATTCCTTTTTCTCTGTATTTTATTGCGAGTTTTCTCTTTATGATTCCGGGTACGGCGATGTACACGGTAGCCTTTGCCGGTTTTACAGAGAAAAAGAATCCCATGCTTTACTTTGGGATTTCACTAGGAATTTTGGCCTTGCTTCTCTTTGCTTCTTTTCTTTTTAAGAGGAAAAATGCTGTAGAATAGGATATAGTAAAAAAAAACGGTCCAAATTCTGGAAAAGCCGTTAGTTCAAATGCTGGAAAAACCGTTGGTTTAAATGATAGAAAAGAATATGGCTCAAATTAAGGAAAAGATAAGCTATTCGCTTACAAAAGTGGAAACAAGGTAAGAGAAAAATGAAGAAGGAAATTCACAAAAGAGTAGAAGATTGTATTCATTGCAATGCCTGTAAGAGGAAATGCAAGTTTTTAACAAAATACGATATTTGCATAGGAGACAGCGAGAAACTTAAAGAGCTTGCCTATCACTGCTATCTTTGCGGAGAATGTACTCGGGTTTGCCCGAAGGGAATTGATGGAAGAGGCATTATTTTGGATTACCGAAAGGAAGAGGTGAGAGAGGGAAAGTACGGCTTAAAGCAAAGGGGCTACAGCGGTATCCTTCTGGAAAAAAAGAACTATCTTTTTCAAAATCATAGGAGGGCAAAGGGCTGTAAGACTATTCTTTTCCCGGGTTGCAATTTTCCTGCCTATTATCCGAAAACTTTAGATAAACTGGTCGCACTTCTACAGAAAGAGGGGATAGAGCCCTACTATGATTGTTGCGGGAAGCCGATTGAAGAGCTGGGCCTTGAGAAGGAAGCGGAAGCAATATTCACACGACTAAATCAGGATTTTAAAAGACGCGGAATTGAAGAAATTATCCTTGTATGCCCAAACTGTTTTTACCATTTTGGGAATAAGCTCGATGTGAAAATTACGACCATCTATGAGAAGCTTGCGGAATTAAAAATTGGAAAACGGCTTTCCACGGAAGACTATGAGTGCTTCTTTCCCTGCCCCGACAGGGAGGATAAGCGTTGGCTGCCGAAGCTTTCTCCCTTCCTTTCAGGAGAGCTTTCCGAAAAGAAAAATCTGCAGTGTTGCGGTATGGGAGGCTGTGCTTTCATTCAGGAGCCTGCGCTGTCCAAGGAAATGGCGGAGGATCGCCCGAAGGAGAAGATGCTTATCAGCTACTGCGCAACCTGTATCGGACAGTTTGCTAGATACGGGGAGAGCGAGCATTTTCTCCCTCTCATTTTGGAAACAAAAGAAACGGCAGATTATACTCATTCCTTCTTGAATCGACTTAAGCATAAGTTTTATTAAAAAGGATTGACCCGGAGGAGCCAAGAATATGGAAAAGAAAATAAATAAGATATTGTACGCTCCGAAAGTGCTTTCCACAAAAAAACAAAACTCGAAGCAAGCTCTCCTACTTTTCACAAGGCTTCCAATAGCCGGAAAGACGAAGACCAGATTGATTCCGTATCTTCAGGAGGAAGGAGCAAAGGAGATTCATATTGCTTTACTTCGAGATTTTGCGAGTCTATATCAGGAATTTCATCGGAGAGAGAAGGGAGTTAAGCTCTTTATTTTTTTCTCTCCGGCGAATCTTGATGAAGTATATAATGCTATTTCTGAAAAAGTATACAAAAAATCTTTTTCCCAAAGGGAAAAAGAAAGAGATAAAGAAAAAGGGGAAAGAAAAGAAGGCAAAAAAGAGGGTATAAAAGAAGGCATTGCAGAAATGAAAATGCTTAGAAATTTCTTTCCCGATGCCGAGTTTGTGCCGCAGGAGGGAGAGGATATTTTCCTAAAAATGAAAAATGCCTTTCTCTATACCGCACAAAAGGGCTACAGCTTTTCCTATCTTGTCGGAGCGGATATCCCCTTTCTGAGCACAGATAGCTTTTATAAGGTCTTTTCCGAAGGAAGAAAGGGGAAAAATGTACTGGGGGAGAGCCTTGACGGAGGCTATTACGGGATCGGTTTGCAGAGTATGCTGGAGAAATCCGACCTGGATAGGATTTTTTCACTTGGCAAAAAAATGGAAACTGCAAAAGTAAATATGGAGCTGAATCGTGCAATGAAGGCGAAATATACTGAAAGAGAAAAGCAGCAAGCCGATATTTTCGAATACACGAAAACTGCTCTCTATGCTACCGGTCTTCCGCTTCTCCTCTTAAAGAAAAGGCGGGATATTGATGATAAAGAGGATATAATAGCGTATAGACAGCTTATTCCCTATAACAAAGCTCTGCAAAGCTCTTATATTGGAAAGGAAATCCTTAGACAGTCTAAGATTTCCATTATCATCCCCTGCTATAAGGAGGGAGATACGCTTTCTAAAATGGAAGAGCAACTTCGCCCATATAAGAAGCAGGCGGAGATTCTCTTTGCTGACGGCGGAGAAAATCATTTTTCAGGAGAATACAAAGTTGTGCCTTGCCCTAAAGGGAGAGCAAATCAGATGAATACTGCGGCAAAGGCTGCAAGCGGAGATATTCTCTTTTTTCTGCACTGTGACTCCATTTTACCGAAGGACTTCTTGGAAGAAATCCGAGAAGCTTTACGGAAAACACCGGTGGCTTGCTTCGGCATTCGTTTCAGCCCGTCTACACCCCTTATGACGATTTGCAGTTTCATCAGTAATCATAGAGTCTATGACAGGAAGGTGATGTTCGGAGATCAAGGGATATTCCTTGGAAGAGATCTTTTCTTTCAAATGGGCGGTTTTCCGGACCTTCCCTTAATGGAGGATTATCAGTTTTCGCTAAACTTGAAAAAATGCGGAATTCCCATGGGGCTTTGCAGAAAGAGATTGATTACCAGCGAAAGGCGATTTAGCGGAAGCTTTTTTCATAAGCTATCGATTATGTGGAAAATGAATCGCCTCCGGGCAAGATATAGAAAGGGAGAGGACATTGATGCACTTGCAAAAGAATATAGAGACATTCGCTAAAGAGCCGGATTTACTGGAGAGAATTTCGGAGAGTTCCTATAGAGAGGCTTTAGATCTTCCCTCGGAAGTCATAGAGGAATATGCGTTTTTGGCAAGGGGGGAATATAACGAGAACTTCGTATTTAGTCATCCCAAAAGTGGGAAAAGATATGTCTTAAGAGTCAATCACGGCTCTCAAATGCAACTGAAAAAGCAGGTTTCCTATGAGGCGCATGCCCTTTCTCTTCTCGAAAAAAGCGGGAGAGTTCCTAAGGTCTATTATGTGGAGGAAAAGGGAGATAAGGGCATTCTTCTTATGGACTTTTTGGAGGGAAGAGCACTTTGCTACGAAACGGACCTTCCCGTAGCCGGGCAAATCCTTGCGGATATCCACAGTACGGAGTATGAGAGGGAAAAGGATCTGGGAGAGCTTCGACTTCTTTCTCCGGAAAATCCCTTGTACGCTATGTTGTCTGAATGTGCTTCTTTATTAAGAAGCTATGAATTAAGCCCCTTTATGGAGGAGGAAATCTACAACCGAATGCACAGCTTATGGAAGAGGGGAGTGGAACTTGAGCGAAAATATGCCAAAACACTTTCTTCGAAGGATTTTTGCATCATCAATACCGAATTAAACTCAGGAAATTTTCTAATCCGGAATGAAGAAAAAAATTTTGAGGAAAAACCTGAGGCGGATATAAGCAGTCATCTTATCGACTGGGAGAAACCGCTCTATGCTCATTTTGCACAGGACCTTGGACATTTTCTGGCACCGACTACCAGTTTTTGGAAGACGGATTGTATTCTTCATGAAAAGGACAAAGCTCTGTTCTTTCATGCTTACAAGGAAGCCTTGGAAGGTAGAAGAGACTTTACAGGGATAGAGGAGCAAACGGAGCTCTTTATCCTCTTTAATTGTATAAGAGGTCTTTCCTGGTGCACCTATGCCTATGCCGAATATCAAAAGGGGCGAGATATTCAAAATGAGGATACCTTTCGGAAAATCAAGGCTTATCTCACGGATCCGTTTCTATCCGGTGTGGAAGAGCTGTTTCTGGAGTCACAAATATAAAGTTTATCGGAATTGATATTAATAGATTTTATCGATAAATACAGATGTTTATTATAAATTAGAATCCATTATAAAAGGGATAATGGTTTTTTCTTTTTACAATATGTGGTAGAATACGGAACTGTTGTATACAATTTTGATACACTAGGAGGATAGATATTATGAAGAAGAGAAGTTTAGCAATTATTGCTTTAGCAGCTATGGGACTTTCCCTTACTGCTTGCGGAAATAGCGGTGCTACAAAGACGGAAACTACAGCGGCAGGCACAGAGATGGTAGGAGAGAAAGCTGCAGAGGCTAAGGCTGAGGAAACTACAGCTGCAGCAGAAGCTAAGGCCGAGGTAAAAGAGATGAAGGGCGATGCCATTAAGAAGATTGTAGAAGATAAGAAGGAAAAAGAGAATTACATGATTGTGGATGTTCGTAGCCCTGAAGAGTATGCTGCAGGACACATCAACTTCGCGATCAATATGCCGATTGATACTTTTAAGGACAATGTTTCCAGAATTGAAGACTGGAAGGATAAGGATGTTATCGTTTACTGCAATTCCGGTAAGAAGTCCGGCGAAGCTGCAGATATCCTGGTTTCCAACGGTTTCACCAAGGTTTACAATGGAGAAGGCGTAAAGAAGTTCGAGTATGATTTAAAGACTTTTGGAAATATCCGCGGTTCTGAACTTATGGAGCAGGCAAAGGATGCTCTTGTAGTAGATGCAAGAGAGGCAAAGGATTACGAGGCAGGACATTTTGCCACTGCCGTAAATGTAAACCCCGAGGATCCGGCAACCATCGATGCTATTCTTCCGGATGATAAAGATACCTTAATTATCACTCATTGCTATTCCGGAAACCGTTCCGCTGTAGCTGCAGAGTACATCGCAAGCAAGGGTTACACCAATGTATGGAACTGCTTAGACGGCACCAAGGAAATCGAGTATGATTTTTCCAAGGGAGATAAGTAATGACTAAAAAATCTTTCCTAAGAGACAGAATTCTTCTGTTCATTGGAGTGATTGCAGTCGTGGCTCTGTACTTTTTATATGCACCGTTTAGAGCATTCTTGAAGGAAGTCTTCCGTGTTTTCGCCACGGGAGACTTTCAAAAGCTTAAGGACTTTGTAGCTTCTTACGGGCCCTATGCTGCAGCCATTTCCTTCTTACTCATGGTTCTACAGTCCGTCGTGGCACCGCTTCCCGCCTTTTTGATTACCTTTGCCAATGCAGCACTGTTCGGCTTTTGGAAGGGGGCTTTGCTTTCCTGGAGTAGCTCCATGGTCGGTGCTGCACTTTGCTTCTTTATTGCAAGAAGTCTGGGAAGGGAGCCGGTAGAGAAGCTGACCTCCAAGGGAGCATTAAAAAATATTGACGAATTTTTCAAGAGACATGGGAAGCAAAGTATCTTAATTGCAAGATTACTTCCCTTTATCTCCTTTGATATCGTAAGCTATGCTGCAGGCTTAAGCTCCATATCCTTCCTGGGCTTCTGGGTAGCAACAGGTCTCGGACAGCTTCCGGCAACCTTGGTCTATTCCTATGTGGGAGGATTTTTGACAGGGGGAGCAAAGCTTCTTGTAACGGGTCTTTTGATTCTCTTCGCACTGGCATTCCTTATTGGTCTCGGTAAGCAGATTTATACGGAAAGACAGAAGAACAAGGAAAAACAGGATCAAAATATAGGATAAATATAAATCAAGACCGGTTTTGGAAAATTTAAAATATGCATAAAGACGGAACAAGTAAAAGTGCAAAGAATACATTAAAGAAAAATGCATATACCATGCAGAATAAGGAGTAGAAAGAGTATGAAAAAGAATTTACGAATGATTTCTCGCCTTACAGCACTGGCCATGGCAGGAGTGCTCGCTTTGTCCGCTTGCGGTGGAAAGAAAGCGGAAACTTCCGCTACTACGGCTAAGGCAGAGGAAACTAAGGCGGTTGAAGAGAGTAAGGCGGAAGAGAAAAAAGAGGAAACCGGTTCAGCAGCCTTTGACAAGCTTGTAGAGGAAGCCAAGGGTCAGACCGTAAACTTCTACGGCTGGGGCGGAGATGACCGTTTAAACCAGTGGTTGGACGGCTTCTACGCAGAGTATTTAAAGAAGAATTATGACATCACTCTAAACCGTGTTCCCATGGGGATTGAAGATATTTTGACACAGCTCTCTGCGGAGAAGAAGGCAGGCAGTACGGAATCCGACATCGACATGATTTGGATTAACGGAGAGAACTTTAAGACGGCAAAAGAAAATGATTATCTCTATGGTCCCTTTACAGAGGATTTGCCGAACTTTAAAGAGTTTATCAATCAGAACGATCCGGAAACCACCGCAGACTTCTCTTATCCGATAGAGGGCTATGAAGCACCATACGGTAAGGCGCAACTTGTTTTATACGGAGACAGTACGGTAGGAGAGTTCCCGAAGAATACGGAAGAACTCTTGGAATTTGCCAAGGCAAATCCCGGAAAGATTACTTATCCGGCACTTCCCGACTTTACCGGTTCCGCCTTCGTTCGAAATGTGATTTACGACATCGTTGGGGTAGAGCAGTTCCAGACCGTAAAGGAAGATAAGGAAGCGGTAAGAGAGGTGGTTAAGCCGGCTATGGAGTATTTGAAAGAGCTTGCTCCCTATCTTTGGAAGGAAGGAAAAACCTATCCGGAGTCCGCACCGACCATGATGAACATGTACTCCGACGGAGAACTCATTATGGGGATGAGCTATTCTGCCTATATCGTGGCAAACGGCATTGCAGACGGAAGTTTTTCTCCCGATACCAAGACTTTCCTTTTCGACAAGGGAACTATCGGAAATACCAACTACATTGCGATTTCCAAGAATGCAAAGCACAGAGCTGCCGCTGAAGTGGCAATCAATGCAATGATGGCTCCGGAGGTACAGTTAAACCGTTATGAGACCTTAAAGACCATTCCGGTACTCGACAATGCCAAACTGTCTACAGATGTACAGGAAGCATTCTCCAAGGTAGATTTGGGAGAAGGAGTTCTTCCGCAGAGCGAGCTTTTAAGTAAGCGCCTTCCGGAAATGCCCGCAGGTCTCGTTCCGATTATTGAAGAAATCTGGCAGGAAGAAGTAGTGGGACAGTAAGATGAAAAAGAATTTCTCCTTTCTGTATCTCTTTCCACAGCTTTTCTTTTCGGGGCTCTTTTTACTGGCTCTGTTCTATGGGCTCTGGGACAGTTTTTCTGTAGAGGGGCGCATGAGTATCGCGCATTATAAGGAGATTTTTACTAGAGGGGAGACAGTCCCCTCTATTTTCTATACTTTGAGAATATCCTTCCTATCCTCTCTCTTTTCTCTGCTCCTTGCCATTCTCTTTTCTTTTTTGATTTTATATTTTTCGGAAAAATGGGACAGATTAAAGCCGCTTTTACAGCTTGCTATCATTATGCCGCACAGTTTGGTAGCACTTTTTCTTCTTTTTTTTCTTTCACAAAACGGTTTTATGGCAAGAATTTTTTATGCGTTAAAGCTTATTTCCGACCAGACTGCTTTTCCGGAGCTTGTATATGATCGTTTCGGAATAGGGGTCATTCTAGGCTATCTTTGGAAGGAACTTCCCTTTGTGCTTTTTTTCTCCTTACCTCTCGCCTATTCAGTAGATGGAAAACTTGGAGAAGCCGCTAGAACGATGGGGGCAAGTCCTTTGCACAGCTTCTTTTTGATTACCCTGCCCTTATCCATCCGGCAGTACCTTGCCGCATTTTTTATTATTTTCTCTTTTTCTTTTGGAAGCTTTGACCTTCCCTATCTTCTTGGAAACACAACAGAGAGAGCACTCAGTGTCCTAGCTTATCAGGAACTGCAAAGGGGCTTTATGAATCGCCCGACAGCACTAAGCTATAACGGAGTCATGCTTCTCTTTTCGCTCCTGCTTTCCTTCTTTTATTTCCGCTTTTTACCGAAGAAGAAAGGATAACTATGCTTGTAAAGAAAAATCCGGCGTATCAGCTGATACGCATACTGTTTCTGCTTTCGATTCTTTTTCCTTTTTTAGTCCTTATTTTACTGAGCTTCTCCGAACGCTACACCTGGCCGGGAATTCTCCCCGGAAACTATTCTTTAAGGGCAATACGGAGTATTTTATTTCAAAGGAAGGCTCTTTTTTATAATGCCCTTTTCAGCATTTTCTTTTCCGTGCTGGTGTCTTTTTGTACTTTACTTGTAGCCTATTGTACGGCTAAATGGCAGAGTGAGCATAAAGAAAGCAGTTTGCTTTCCTTTTTTATTTTCCTCCCCTTTATGATTCCGTCCTCTGTCTTTGCTATGGGAGCGCAAATCCTTTTTCTGCGACTTCCCTTTCAAAATCCTTATCTTTCCGTCTTTCTTTCCCATGTGCTGTATAGCCTTCCTTATGCGACAAGCTATCTTACGGAGGGGATGGAAGGGAAAATCAAACGCTTGGAAGAGCAGGGAAGAGTTTTCGGGGCGAGCGGACTTTACTTGCTTTATAAGGTAAGCATCCCCTTACTTCTTCCTTACCTTATTCCCGCCTTTATGATGTCCTTTATTCTTTCCATGAGTCAGTACATCTTAACGGTGCTTCTTGGAGGAGGAAAATTAAAGACCTTGAGTCTTATCATGGTGCCCTTTATTCAAAGCGGGGAGAGAAACCTTGCCAGTGTCTATGGACTGCTCTTTTTATTAAGCAGTTTCCTTCTCTTTCTTCTTATGGAAATGCTGATGATGGCGCTAAAAAGGAGGGAAAAGGCGTGTTAAAAATAGAAAATCTGAATGTGTATCTTAGCGGTGCACAGATTGTAAAGAACTGCTCGCTGCATATTGAAAAGGGAGAAATCTTCAGCCTCCTCGGTGTAAGCGGTTGCGGAAAAAGTACTCTCATTAAGGCGGTGCTGGGACTGATTCCAAGTTATGAGGGGATGATTTTCCTGAATGGAAAGGATGTGAGCGCACTTCCGCCTGAAAAAAGAAATTGCACGGTGGTTTTTCAGGACCTTCGTTTATTTCCTCACCTCACTGTGGGAGAAAATATTGCCTTTCCCCTGCATTTTCAAAAGAAATCGAAGGAAAAAGAGTGGGAAATCATAGAAGAACTGCTTTCCTTGGTACAATTAGAGGGCTTTAATAAGAGAACGATAGAGAGCCTTTCCGGAGGCCAAAAGCAAAGAGTTGCGATTGCGAGAGCTCTCGCACAGAATGCGGAGCTTCTACTCCTCGACGAGCCCTTTTCCTCTTTGGACCCGAATCTTCGGAAGGAAATGGGAGAGCTTCTTCTTCAAATACGGGAGAAGAGAGGCCTGTCCATTTTACTGGTCACGCATGACCATGAGGAGGCCTTGCGCCTTTCCGACCGAATTGCTTTAATGAAAGAGGGAGAAATCCTGCAATGCGGAAGAGGAGAGGAACTTTTTTATGCCCCGAAGTCCGTCTATGCGGCAAAATTTATGGGCGAAGCCAACTTCCTTCCCGGAAGAGTGGAAAAAGGTGAATTCAAGATGCCTTTTTTTTCTTTTCTTAACGAGCATCAGACAAATATCGCACGGAATCTCGTTGTAACGGATAAGCCGGACGGGGAGTATTATCTTTTCCTAAGGGAGAGACAGCTCAAGTTTCAAAGGGAATCGGAAGCTCCGGCTCATGACAACGCTTCTCTTTTTTATCCGATAAGCTCCCAGTGTATCGGAGACAGCTGGAGAGTTTTTTGGAAAAATGAAAATGGTCTTGTCCTTCATAATTTGCTGGACAGACCTCAGGAAATAGAGCAAGTGCCGTATAGGATGGTACTGCAATTAGAAAAGGCTGCAATTCTATTTTCTAAAGAAGAGGTTTTGGTGGACTAAAGGTGGAAAAAAAAAAGATAGAAATAGAAAAAAAGGAAATCAAAAACATGAAAAAAGACACAATAGAAAACCAAAAAATATAAACAGAGAA
>CAUTEL010000023.1:0-11815 GCA_963537185.1 uncultured Oribacterium sp.
GTATACAGATGCTGTCGGTCCTAGAGGCAGCTTGTATTAAAGTAGAAGGAGGAGAAAATGAAATCTATTCGTACCACCCTGATATTGTGTATGTTACTGCCTACCGTAATTGCTTTTGCCTTACTGGGAAGCACTTTAACCATTTACATGAATGATATCAGCATCTCTGACGGAAATACCAATATGCTCTCCGCGGCAAAGCAGACAGCGGAATCTGTTGACAGCGTACTTGGACTTATCGAGGAAAAGGTCGATATCCTGGCTATTTCCAACAACATTCTTGCAGACGAAGACAAAATTGTATCCAAGGATCAGGATTACTTCAAAGATTATGAAAAGAAGATGAATGAAGTGGTCATCAGCTCCACCAAGGATATTCAAGGGCTTGTTGCGTCTTATATCCGCTATGATCCTTTTCTGACTCACGGAACATCCGGAACCTTTTTCACCGATGTGGATGGTGACGGAAAGCCCGAGCCTGTTACCCCCACTGACCTTTCCGCGTACGATCCTTCCGACATGGAGCATGTCGGCTGGTTCTATACTCCGTTAAAGAATAAGAAAGCCACCTGGATGGAGCCTTATTTCAATGCGAATATTAATAAAACCATTATTTCCTATGTTTCTCCCGTCTATTTGAAAAGCGGAAAAGATTTTGGTGTACTCGGAGTAGACTTTGATTTTTCCTACTTAAATCAGCTTCTGGACGAGCATCAAAAATTTCACGAGAAGGAATGCTTCTTACTAAATCAGGAAGGAAAAATCCTCTTCCACCCCGATTATACTGAAGGAGAGAATTTCGGAGAAATCCTGGGAGGAAAATACAAAAATGTTTTATCGGAGCTTCTCAGTAAAAGAGAAGGCTATATAAATGAAGGAAACTCCAAAAATGCAGTTCTTTTGGGCTATCATGCCTTGGATAACGGTTGGAAAATTGTGATTGCCCCGAACCGTACGGCAATCTACGGCAATATAGACATGCTAAAAAACACACTCTTTATCTTTATTGCCGTGTATCTCCTCTTCATGCTTGCCCTTTCCATCATCATGGGAAATCGCCAGGCACAACCGATTCTTTCCCTTACCAAGTCCGTGAAAAAACTTGCAGAAGGCTCACTGGATGAAGAGATTCAGGTAAGAAGTAAAAATGAAATCGGTGCCTTGGCAAAAGGACTTAGGCAATTAGTCGCTCAATTAAAGGAATACCGGCTCTATATTCAGGAAATTACCGACAGCTTAAATGAAATGCAAGATGGCAACCTGGATATCCGATTGAAAAAAGAATATACCGGCGAATTCACTAAGATTAAAGTAGCTCTTTTGGATCTTTCAGACAAGCTTACCGGACTTATCGGCAATATCCGAATTTCCTCGGATCAAGTTTCCAGTTCAGCGGAAAATGTTTCTGCCGGAGCACAAAATCTGACAAGAGGCTCCATGGAGCAGGCCAGCAGTATTGAAGAGCTTTCCGCTACTATAAACGATATCTCCGACAGAATCCGGAAAAATGCGGAAAATGCCGCAAAAGCCAATGAAGCTGCCGCAAACAGTCAGGAAGAAATCATAAAGAGTGACGGCCAAATGCAGGATATGAAGGCTTCCATGAATCGAATCAACGAAAAGTCTGCAGAAATCAGTAAGATTATCAAAACCATAGATGATATTGCCTTCCAGACCAATATTCTGGCCTTAAATGCCGCTATCGAAGCAGCCAGAGCGGGAGAAGCCGGAAAGGGCTTTGCCGTAGTTGCGGATGAGGTTCGAAACCTTGCGCAGAAGTCAGCTGAAGCGGCAAAGGACACCACTGCTCTTATTGACGATACCGTAAAGGCTGTAGAACAGGGTAGTCGACTTGCAGACAATACGGCAAATTCTCTTCATGAAGTGGTAAGCGGTCAGAAGGAATTAAGTCTTCTTATCAGTGAAATTGCTGCCGCTTCCGACGAGCAGGCAAATGCGGTATCACAGGTTACAACGGGAATTGATCAAATCTCCAGTGTTGTACAGACAAACAGTGCCACTGCGGAGGAAAGTTCCGCAGCCAGCTCGGAACTAAACGACCAAGCTCGCAATTTACGAGAGCAGATTAGTCGCTTCCGCTTAAGACAGTTTGAAGAGGACGAAGAAATAAAAGAAATCGATACTGCGGAAGAAGCCGAAACAGAATAAGGAAACCTAAAGCCTCTCGGAAAATGCAAAAAGCATTACGCCAAGAGGCTTTTTCTATTCATCTATCCATTTATTCAGCTCCTCTTCCGTTCCCAGGAAGCGCCCCTGCAACATTTCTTCTTTTCCGCCTCCGGAAAATCTTCCCTCTTCCTTCCATTTCTTAAATCTTTCTAAAAATCCGGAAGATCCGGCTCCCGCAAACTGCCACTCCCTCTCTCCTCTTCTTGAGAAGCAGAAGAAATCCGTATCCACATAGGATTTTAAACTCTCACAGGCTTTGTTGAGAAGGATCATCTCGAAGTCCGGAAAATGAAAGACGGCAAGCTTTTCATTTCCGTAGTATTCTATCCCCCCTCCATGAAGAGGACTCCCCAATATGATATTCCTTTTTCTCTCCTTTGCATCTTCTTTTATTGCTTCGTCCTTCATTCTCCTTCCTAAAAAAACAGTTTTATCTTGTATATACAGCTCTTTTTTATACATGTTTCCGAGCAGTTCTACCGCCTGCATAGAAAGAGCTATTCTTTTTCCTCTTTCTTCTTCCAGCTGTTTCTTCAGCTTATCCACCCTTTCAAAAAGGCTTTGATAGTCGGTACTTAAGTTACGGGATAGCTCCAATAGTACCTTTTCTTTTTTTTGCGTGTCCAAAAAAGCAAGCTCCCCTGAAAGCAGAAAAACTCTTGTTCCACCTCGGTGTCTCTCAAAGGATAGAACCTTAAAGAGCCCGATTTCTCCTGTCGTCTTCACATGCGTTCCACAGCAGGCACAGCTGTCCACGCCGGGTATGCTGACCACTCGAATCGCACCGGAAAGGGCTTTCTTTTGGCGAAATTCTATTGTCTTCTGCCCTTGTTCAAGGCCTTCGCCAGGCTCTTCTACTGACAGCTGTTCCGCACTTGTCTCCAGCTCCTCACTTTTCTCCCCATCTTCTGCATCGGGCAGGCTTTCTAAATTCTCTTTCACGAAGTCATCTTCTAGGTACTTCTCTTCTACCGGAAGATTTTTTCGAATCACTGCATTTACAGCCGATTCCAGCTCTGAAAGCAGCTCTTCCGAAAGTTCTCCGTCAAAGTCCACGGTAACATGCGGGTTTTCCGCGGTGAGTTCCATATGAAAACCGACATTGCTGTAGCCGAAACGACTGCTGATAAGCCCCGCAAAAATATGCTCTCCGCTGTGATTTTCCGACTGTCTTCTTCGATAGGCATAGTCTACCTTGCAAAGCACCTCCGTTCCTTCCGAAATCTCTTTTGCAAGAAGATGCACGATATACTTGTCCTCTACATTTTCCGCAAAGAGAAGCTCCGCGTCGTCAATCGTCCCCTTGTCCGGTGCCTGTCCGCCTCCCTCCGGATAAAAGGGCTCTTCGGAAAGGCGCAGAAGAAAAAGAGCAGGAAAACTTTTCCCCACTCTCTTCTCCCATGCCGCCTTTTCTTTTCCGTATAAGGGCAGACAGGACAGAACCTTTGCCTTATAGCTCTCTTTTTCCTCTTGATAATACAAAGCATTTTTAAACATCGTTAAACCTTTTTTCTGTAAGCTCTTTATTGCTTATCCTATGAAGACATACGGCTACACAAAAACGCATTTTCCTAAAATGCCACTCTAGCTAAGTCTGCCGCTTTCTTCTGTCATTTTCCGAATCTTTTCCGCTGCATCCTTGGAAAAATCTTCCTTCGAAAAGCGGTAGCTCCAGTTATTGCCAAGTCGCGATGGCGTATTAATTCGCGCTTCTCTTCCCTTATGCAAATAGTCCTGCATAGGGATAATCGCCGTATTGGAAACCGAGTCCAAAGTCATTTTAATAAAGAAGTCGACATAGTCCATCTGAAGAAGCTCTTCTACCGTCTTACCGCTATAGTCAGCCGCCATTTCCCGGTCTTCCGGAAGGATTTCCAAAAACCAGTCCTTTAAGACCTGATTATCATGAGTTCCCGTATAAGAGACCGTGTTTTTTGTCCAGGTATTCGGACGATAATCTCCGCTCTCCCTCGAGTCAAAGGCAAATTCCAAAAGTTTCATGCCGGGGAAGCCGCTGTCTTTAACGAGCTTCTTCACAGACTCCGTGACATAACCCAAGTCCTCCGCGATAACTTCTTTTTTTCCAAGAGCCTGCTCCATGGCATGGAAAAGCTTCATGCCCGGCCCCACTTCCCAGTGTCCGCGCTTTGCATTTTCATCTCCGTAGGGAATGGAAAAATACTCATCAAAGCCGCGGAAATGGTCTACACGCACAATGTCATAAAGAGAAAAGCAATGCTTCATTCTGGAAATCCACCATTTGTAGCCCTCTTCCTCGTGCTTCTCCCAGGCATAGAGGGGATTCCCCCAAAGCTGTCCATTTTTCGCAAAGGCATCGGGAGGGCAGCCGGCGACCGCGGAGGGCTCTCCGTTTTCCGTGAGTTGAAAGAGGGAGGGGTGATCCAGCACATCAGAGGAATCCAAGGAAACATAGATGGGAATATCCCCAATAATCTGAATTCCTTCACTGTTCGCATAGTCCTTTAGGCTCTTCCACTGTTTGATAAACAGGTACTGGCAAACCTTATGAAAGTCAGCGGAATAGGGCAGCTTATTCGCCATAAACTCGGCATAGCGCGGAAGCCAATGCGCATTTTCCGAAAGGAAGGACAAATATGCCTCTTTCTCAGCCTTGAACGAAAAACACTCCGCATTGGTTTTTGCGAACGGTTTAAGCTCCGTTCCCCCCTCCATTTCAGCTTCCGCTTTATCTTTCCTTTCGGATTCCGTTTCCGCTTCCAGTCTTGCCAAAAAGCGCCTTACCGCTTTTTCCAGTACAGGGAAACGAAGCTTGTAGAGTTTCCCGTAATCCACAGACTCTTCCGAATCGGAAAAAGAGAGGTCGGAAAGCTCTTCTTCCATAAGCAGTCCTTCTTCCACCAAGGTATCGAGGTCAATAAAATAAGGGTTTCCCGCAAAGGTCGAAAAGCTCTGGTAAGGAGAATCTCCGTAGCCTGTCGGTCCCATAGGTAAAATCTGCCAGTAACTCTGTCCTGCCTCCTTTAAAAAGCGAACAAACTCTCTTGCTTCCTTTGAAAAACTTCCGATTCCGTATTTTCCCGGTAAAGAGAACAGCGGCATCAAAATCCCCGCCCTTCTCCGTTCTAAAAGAAAACCACTCATATCCTTTTCCTCACATAAAAAATCCACTTCCAAAACTACGGTTTCAGAAGTGGACTTAAGCGAATACGATTACAACATGACCATAGCCTTTTCCGCTATGAAAACCATCCCTCTAAAAACATAGTTTATTCAAATTCATCGTTCTTCGCAATTGTATCACAATAAATGCAGCGATACTGCCTCTTTTTTCCCTCAATTTTCTTAAATACCTGCGGAAGCTCCTGCTCGGTCGAAGTAATACAACGCGGGTTCTTGCAGTGCAGGACATTTTTCAGCGTCTCCGGCAAAGAGAGATTCGCCTTATCCACTCTCTTTCCGTCCCGAATATAGTTTACCGTGATACCCGGATCAATGTATCCGAGTACATTTAAGTCGATATCGATACTTTCCGCAATCTTAACGATATCCTTCTTTCCCATTTTCCCGGAGGAGCAATTCTGGATAAGCGCCACCGGACTGTTTAAGTTCTGCAATCCCAGATAGCGATAAACAAGCATACTCTTTCCGGCCTTAATATGATCTAAAACAATACCGTTCTCAATTCCATCTATATTCATAATGATTTCCTTTCCTTATTCTACGCAATTCGTTCTACCACATAAAATGCATTTTTCTATTTTCCGAGAAATGCTATTTCGTTCTTTTTCCTAAAGCGTATGGAGACGCCGGCACTTGCAGAGAGCAAGTAAAACGCCGCTCGATGCTTAGTGCCGCTCTGTCGGAATCGAGCGAAAGCACCTTTAGGAAAAAGGACGGAATAAGTATTTCTTATTGATAAATCCATTTTTACTTATCCAGTCCGAGAAGCTTCAAAATCAGCGCCATTCTCATTTGCTTTCCGCAAAGTGTCTGGTAAAAATACTTTGCGCGCTTATCCTTATCTACTTGAACGGAAATCTCGTTTACACGGGGAAGCGGATGAAGAATACCCATCGTTTCTTTCGCATTTTTCAGCTTTTCGGGAGTCAGTACATAGATATCCTTTAAGCGAAGGTAGTCTTCCTCGTTAAAGAAACGCTCTTTCTGGACTCTCGTCATATAGAGGATATCCAGCTCCGGGATGGAGCCTTCCAGGTCCGTGGTCTCTCTAAACTCTGCACCGGCTTCCTTTAATTTCTCAATCTCATACTCCGGAAGACGAAGCTCTTCAGGGGAAATCAGGATATAGCGGTTATTCGGGTAGCGAAGCATGGCATCGATTAAGGAGTGCACGGTACGACCGAACTTCAGGTCTCCGCAAACACCGATGCATAAGTTGTCTACTCTTCCGTAAGTTCTATGAATGGTCAGAAGGTCCGCCAAGGTCTGTGTCGGGTGAAAATGTCCTCCGTCTCCGGCATTGATGAACGGAACCGTTGTATGATCCGCAGCCACAACCGGTGCCCCCTCCTTCGGATGTCTCATGGTAATAATATCCGCATAGTTGGAAACAGTCTCAATCGTATCGGCTACACTCTCTCCCTTTGCAGCGGAAGAACTCGAAGCTCCTGCGAAACCGAGGACGGAACCGCCGAGCTCCAGCATAGCCGCCTCAAAAGAAAGTCTGGTTCTTGTGGACGGTTCAAAGAACAGAGTCGCCAGCTTCTTATGTTTGCATCGCTCCCAGTAGTCTTCGGGCTTCGCTTCAATCTTATCCGCCAAAGCCATCAGCTCATTAATTTCCTCAATACTCAGATCCAAAATGTTAATGATACTACGATTCTTCTCCATCCTTTTTCCCTTTCTTATATTTAAACATCATCTATAGAGAATCCTTGTTAGGATTTACTCTTAGTTCTTTCCCCATTCCCCGGGTCTTCATCAGGGGTTGCTTCGGGAACCTCACACTCTACTCGCTCATCCATGACTCATCGGAAGGGTTGTCTCTAAAGCGCAGGAGCTTTGCCTCCTCTTCCTTTTCGATATAGCCCTTTGCTACCGCTACCGGTAAGAGAGAATCCAGGTCACAGAGAGAGTAATTTACTACATTTGCCTCGCTCAGTCTCTTCTTTCCCTTTTCCATTCCGTAAGTGAAAATGCTCACCACGCCGAGTACCTTGGCTCCGTTCTCCTCCAAGACCTTCACGCAGTCGATAACCGATCCCCCGGTGGAAATGAGGTCCTCCACCACAACAACGGGTTCACCCGGGTTCAGTTTTCCTTCAATCTGGTTTTGTCTTCCGTGATCCTTTGCAGAGCCTCTCACATAGCCCATGGGAAGGTCCAAGATTTCTGCCGTTAAAGCGGCATGCGCGATTCCTGCCGTGGACGTCCCGAAAAGCGCCTTTGCCTCCGGAAAATGTTCCTTCACAAGCTCGGCAAGCCCCGCCTCAATCTTTCTTCTCACCTCCGGAAAAGAGAGGGTCAAGCGGTTATCACAATAAATGGGAGAATGAATTCCCGATGCCCAAGTAAAGGGGTCCTTCGGTCTTAAAAATACCGCCTGAATGGATAATAAACCTTCTGCAATTTCTTCTTTTCTCATCTTTTCCCTCCTGCTATGTAAACTTGTTTTTACTCTTATTCTTCCATGATGCCGGCTCGCTCTATTTCTGCGAGGCTGCTTTTTCGCTCATAGACTCTTAGTCACAAAACTGTCTTACCGCTTCTCTATAGGCTTCTACCGGGTTTTCCGCCTGCGTAATGGGGCGTCCCATAACGATGTAGTCCGATCCCGCGTCTTTCGCATCTGCCGGGCTCATGACTCTCTTTTGATCCCCTATGTCACCGCCCTTAAAACGAACGCCCGGAGTAAGCGTTAGGAAGTCCTTACCCAGCTTTTCATGGATTTCTCTTGCTTCCCAAGGAGAGCAAACCACTCCGTCCAGCCCTGCCGTCTTCGCATTTTGTCCGTAGTGGAGCACAACCTTTTTCAGCTCTTCCTTAATGAGAAGTTCCTCTTCCATACACCTTTGGTCTGTAGAGGTAAGCTGTGTTACCGCAATAAGAAGCGGACGATTTTTCCGCTTTTCAGAGCTTGAGCTCTCCTCTTCCGCATGGCAAGCACAAGCTTCATTCTCTCCCTCCTCGAAGGAAAGACCGCGAAGTGCCTGTCGCATCATTTCCACTCCTCCGGACGCGTGCAGATTCGTCATGTCCACACCGAGATCTCTTAAAGAGCGCATTCCGCCCTTTACGGTATTCGGAATATCATGAAGCTTTAAATCCAGAAAAATCTGATGTCCTCTCTCCTTTATTTTCCTGACGATCTCCGGTCCCTCGCTGTAAAAAAGCTCCATTCCCACTTTCACATAGGGCTTTCTTTCTTCCTTTGCAAATAAATCCAAAAACGCTAAGGCCTTCTCTCCGCTCGGAAAGTCCAGCGCTACCATAACATCCTTTCCCATTTTGGCTCCTTCCCATTTTTATCTATATACTTTCATTGATTTATCTTGGATTCGACTTTTATACCTTCGTTTTTTTCCGAATCCGGCTTTTATTTCTTCTTTAGTACCAGAAAGTTTTTTCGTTCCGCTTAAATAATCCCTATAATTTCCTGTATATCCTTAATCCCCAGTCTCTCGCAAAGTATTGGAAGTTCCGTGATGATTTCCTCACAAACTCGAGGATTCACAAGGTTCTCCGCCCCGACTTCCACCGCACTTGCACCCGCCATCATCATTTCCAAGACATCCTCCGCACGGCTGATTCCGCCCATACCGATAAGAGGAAGCTTCACTGCCTGATGTACCGCATAGACGGCACGGACGGCAATCGGGAAAATGCCCGGTCCGGAATAGCCTCCAACCTTGTTTGCCAGCACCGGCTTTCTTCTCTTAATATCAATCCGCATACCGAGCACCGTGTTAATGAGCGAAAGACCGTCTGCTCCTCCGCTTTCCGCGGCTCTCGCCATTTCCGCAATATCGGTCACATTCGGACTCAATTTCATGTAAACCGGCTTCTTCGTCTTCTCCTTTACCACCTTGCAAACCGCTTCCACGGACTTTGCCTCCGTTCCGAAGGCCATACCCCCGTGAGATACATTCGGGCAAGAAATATTCACTTCTAAAATGCCGACATTTTCCACCTTATCCATCTCTTCGGAGAGAATAGCGAAGTCCTCCAGAGAAAAACCGGAGATATTCGCTACCAAAGGCTTTTTGAAGAACTTTCCAAGTCTTGGAAGCTCCTCTTCCACCACCTTTTTCACACCGGGATTTTGCAGTCCCACTGAATTCAGCATTCCGCCCGGGCACTCCGCAATACGGGGCAGAGCATTTCCCGGACGCTCCTCCACCGTCGTTCCCTTAAAGGAAATGGAGCCGAGGATATTTAAGTCGTAGAGACTCTTGAACTCTTCTCCGAAAGCAAAGGTGCCGGAGGCGGGAATAATCGGATTGTCCAGCTCGATTCCCGAAAGCCTTGTTTTTATGCTTACCATTCGATTTCCTCCCATGTAAATACCGGCCCGTCCTTGCAGATACGCTTCATGCCGGACTTCATTTTCCTGCTGCAACCCATACAAGCTCCAAAGCCGCAGCCCATACGCTCCTCAAAGCTGAACTGTCCGCCCTCGACTTTCTCATGCACGGCGCGAAGCATCGGCTCCGGCCCACAAACCATGGCATAGTTATGATTTCCGAGTAAGGAGGTTACAAAGCCTTTCTGTCCATGGCTCCCGTCCTCTGTTGCCACATTCACAGGAACCCCAAGAGCTCGAAACTCTTCTTCAAAGAAAACATCTTCTTTTGCGCGGAAGCCCAAAGCAACATAAGGGTGTTTTCCGGCTTCTACCAGCTTTTTGCAGAGGTAGTAGAGAGGCGGTACACCGACTCCGCCACCGCAGAGTACAGGATTTTTCGGGGCGTTTTCCACGCTGTAGCCGTTTCCAAGTCCTGTTAAGATGGAGAGGTATTCCCCTTCTTCCATGCAGGACAGCTCTTCCGTACCCTCTCCCAAAACCTTATAAATAAGGCTTAAAGTATTTTCTGAAACATCACAGACGGAAATCGGTCTTCTGAGATATTTTCCCGGAATCTTAATCTCACAAAACTGTCCCGGAGCAGTAAAGTCCGAGCAGTCCCCATCCAGTTTCATGAGAAATACCTCTTTCGCAATCATTTTGTTTTCCAGTATCTTAAACTCGCATTCTTGCATGCAGTCCTTCTCCTCTCCTTACTTTTACTCAACTGTTTTACATTGGAATCCACTCTCTTATAGGTTCTTTAAGTCTGTCTCTCTCTTCTTTGGGGAGGGCCCTTCAAAAAAGACTCTTTGTAATCTTATTCCTTGTACTTATCCCCCGCTAAAATTCCTTTTTCGCTGTCGTAAACTTCTCTTCCTTGATAAAAGGTTTTTAGCACTCTGCCCTGCACCTCCTGCGCTGCAAAGAGCGTGCTTCTGCCTTTCGTATAAAAGCGCTCCGAATCGACTTTGTACACTTCCTCCAAGTCTAAAACCGCAATATCCGCTTCCGCGCCGTCCTCGATATACTTCGGTCCGCGAATCGGGAAGATTTCTCTGGGCTTAGTACACATCAGCTCCAGTAGTCTATAGAGGGAAATCGCGCCATACACTGTCTTTCCTCCCTTAGAGAGAATATCCGAAATATCCGCTTTTGCCTCAGTCCTGTCTACGCGTGCTTCTGCCTTCTCCAAGGGGTTTCTAAGAACCATATTGTGGAGCATGGCCGGAAAGGCGCTTTCCAGCCCGACTATGCCAAAAGAGGATTGAGACAAGCCCTTACTCTTTTCTTCCGCGCTGTGGGGTGCATGGTCCGTGATTAAGCAATCAATCGTATCGTCCTGTATTCCCCGAATTAAGGCTTCTCTGTCCGCTGCCGAACGAATCGGAGGATTCATCTTCCAGCTTCCGTCCTCTTCCAAGTCCCTATCCGTAAACATAAGGTAATGCGGCCCGGTCTCGCCTGTCGCCCTCACTCCTCTTTCCTTTGCTTTTCGTAGAAGCTCTACGGATTCTTTTGTAGAAATGTGGCAGATGTGATACTGTGCGCCGGTCTCTTCCGAAAGGCGAAGGTCTCTTTCCACCTGCTTCCATTCCGAAGCCGAGTTAATTCCGATATAGCCGTGGGCTTTCGCAAAATCTCCGTCATGAATGCAACCGCCCGGCTTTAATTCGCTCTCATCCTCACAGTGCGCAACGATAGCCTTTCCGAGCGCCTGCGCCTTCTTCATGGCTTCTCGCATAAGCGCTTCTTCCTGCATGCCCTTTCCGTCATCGGAAAAAGCAATCACATCGGCTGCAATCTCCTCCATATCGGAAAGCGCTCCTCGCCCCTTTTGCTCCCTGGTAATTGCGCCATAAGGATAAACCTTGATGAGCGCATCCCTCTCTATTGCCTGAAGCTCCAAGGAGAGATTTTCCTTAGTTGATGGCGGCGGATTTAAGTTCGGCATAGCGCAGATGGCGGTATAGCCTCCATGCGCCGCTGCCCTCGTTCCGCTCTCCACTGTTTCTTTATACAAAAAAACGGGCTCTCTGAGATGTACATGAACATCTACAAAGCCCGGAACAATTAATTTTCCATTTAAATTATAAATAATAGTATCATCTAAATCAT
>CAUTEL010000024.1:0-11691 GCA_963537185.1 uncultured Oribacterium sp.
GATAAAAATCATCGTAATTACCAATTGAAAAAAGAAAAAAACTTGCTCCAAAACAGCGAAAACCGATTCTATGACATTTTAGACCCCTCTTAAGCAAGGTCTATTGAAAAAGCAAATAGCTCTGCTAAAATTTTAGGCATAGTAGGAATTGTTTAAGGAAAAACAAACAAAATTTTAATAGAGTAGCCAACAGATAAGGAACGCCCGCTTCATCGAGCCTTTGCTGTATAAACGGAAGAAAGTCCGACTTTCTAAGTATTTTATGGTGCAGGTTCTGCAAAGAGGTAGGCGATGGAGAAGAAGAATAATCGAAATAGTCATATAATGATGAACAAGGGCATGAAACAGAAGGTTTCGGTGCTCTTGATTGCGTGTCTTTTGCTCACCGGCTATCATGGTCTTACCATTTCCGGTAAAGCAGAGCAAACTTCAAAAAGTGAAAGCAACGAAATCTCCGTCTCCGGTACAGAGGTAAGGGTGCAGTTACTTGGTGAAGACTTAAGAAGAGCGGCGAGGGAAGCGATTGAAAAAGGAACTAAAGTAGAAGGGTCATTCCCGGAGGGATACAGCGGAGACGGAGAACTGCAAAAAGAATATGAGGCAATCTTTTCTCCTGAGAAGGAAGTTTATGAGATTCCTCTGGACAGCATTTCGGAAGGACTTTCGGAAAGCTTATCCGAGGAAGAGGCGGGACTTCAGATTTTTGTAGAAAGAGATGCGAAGGACCTGGAAAGCCTTGTCAGAAAAGAAAGCAAGGAAAGCCTGCTCCTTTATGACGGAAACAGCCAACTGGCACAGCTTTTCCCCGAGAGAAAGAAAGAAGAAAAGCAGGATAAGACAGAAAAGGCGAAAGAGCTTACAGAGGGAGCCGCTGCTTCAAACAGCAATATAGAAGAAACTGCTGTCGCATCGGACAGCAACATAGAAAGAAGAAATACCGAGTTAACAGGAAGCGAGTTAATTACCTTCCTTTATAAGAATAAGTCGGAGCACAAGATTAGCTTTAAGCTTTCCGTAGACGGCAATCAATATCCGAAGCTTGTGGTAGCTCCGAAGGCTCAGCTTTTTAAGGGCTTGGTGGAAAAGCTGAAGAAAGAAGAGAAAAAGGCTCCGGCAGAAGTAAAACCTGCAGAAAAGCAGGAGGAGAAGCCGGCGGAGCATGAAGAAGAGCAGGCGAAGGAAGAACCTGTAAAGGCGGAGAGCTCCGAGGAAAAGAAGCAGCTCGCCGAAGAGAATGCTCCCGTTGAAGAAAAGAAAGAGCTTTCCAAGAAGGAAGAAAAGCCTGTTTCCGAAGTGAGTATCGTTTCCACAGAAGGAAAGGCCGAGGAGGCTCAGCCTGAAGCGGAAGAAGTAGAAGAGAAAACAGAGAAGAGCGAAGAGCAGAAAGAAGATAAGGTAGAGACTGCCGAAGCGGAAAGCAAAGAAGAATCTGCAGAAAGGGGCGTGGAAGCCGAGAAAGACGGTGCAAAGTCCGCTGAAGCGGAGAAGGAAGCTGCTAATACAGAGAAGCAGGCTGATGAAAAAGGACGCTTCGAGGGCTTCTTACAGGAAGTTCTCGACCACTATGAAGAATTCTTGGCTGAACTGTCCAGTGCAAGATTCAGAAGATACAGCTTAAACGAGCTTGGAAGAAAGACACAGAATGTTGAAATCAAAGACTTCGCGACTGTAGAAGTGTTCTACGATGAAGACGCATTCGCAGACGAAGAAGGAAATACACAGGAAGTTGTTCTTAAAGCAAATCGACTTCTTAAGCCGGAAGAAGCAGAAAAAGAAGGTGAGAAGCTTACAGAAAAACAGGTTGAGGCGATGAAGGAGCACTCCATTTATGAAGGCTCCGATGCTTTAGACATCCGCTTCGTAAGTAAAGAAGATGAAACAAAGGAAGTAGAACCGAAGAATCCTGTTTCTGTCCGTCTTACCTTTGATAAGAAGGCTGTTCCCGAAGAAGCAAATGCGGATAGTGTAGCCATCCACCATTTATTGGAGTCTAAAGAAAATGGGGAGATAGAGCTTGTAGAGACGGTGCTTCGATCTGAAAAGGAAAAGAAGGCGGATGAAAAGAAGAACTTCAGTGAGGATGAGCGAAATCCTGAGGAGATTGAGGGCCTTTCTTTAGACAAAGGGGAGGAGAAAGACGAGTCTAAACTTACGGATAAAATCACTAAAGAATTTACAGTAACATCCTTTTCACCGTTTGTAGTTAAGTGGAACGACTATAAAACAAAGGCATATCATGGAATTCGTATATATTATGTCGATAGAAACGGTAGAGAAATCGGACCGACAAGGTACTATAGGCTTACGGATGACGGTAAGAGAATAAACGAGAAGAGTGTAAATGATAAGCAAGTCAATGCTGGAAAAGATGGTTCGTATGTATTTTACGAAATGGGGAAAATAGAGCATATACCGAACGTAAAATATGAAAGAGATGGAGTTGTTAAAACAATTGATTCTTTAATAGATTATAATCCTTCTGGGTATTTGCGATGGGGCTTATTTGGGATAAGTAAGTCAACTGTTGGTGCACTTTATAATGGGGCAGGCTATCAGGCTGAAATAATTAAATTAACTGCCAATTATGTTGAATACATATATAACAACATGTGGTATAGAAATTATTTCTCGGATAAATGCGAATTTACAGACTTTGTGTTTGTGTATTACTTGTGTGGGGACGCCAAGAATGAACCGAAACCGGATGATACTACTCCGGATCTTAAGAATGAAAAATATATTACGGATAATCTGGACGGAACATATGACCTTACTTTGACCGGGCAGTCTGTGGTTTCCGGGAAAACAAACAAGAAGCCTTTGGATATTGTGTTTGTCTATGATAATACCGCTATAATGGCAACAGACTTCGACTTTGATGGAACTAAGAACAATACAGAGGAGTACAGCGGAATACAAGGAGAGGAGAAAAAATCCACTAAAGTTAAAGAAGAGCTAAAGTCCTTTATGGAAAAAATGTCTTCCCATGATTCGGTATATGACACCCGATATGCATTGGTCACTATGGATGGAATGAAAGAGCATCAATATGACTTGCAGTATCGAGCGAAATATTTAGAGAGCTATATGACTGGAAAAATAGGTGATGATGGGTACAGAGTGTATGAAGACAATGACTATCCGGATTTTGCGTATGCAAAGGGAATTGAAGATACTAAGAAAGGTAAATTTGTAGGAGAATTTCAAGGGATAGATGAAAAAGGTAACAAAACTTGGCTTGAAAAGGCCCTTGATAACAGAAAAAAGAAAGTGAATGGGCAAGATGTGTACATAGGGTATAGACAGCGCAGTGCTGATTTCACCATTGTAGACGATGTGGAAGATGATACTGCTTATGTTCACGGTTTCACCTCTAGACCCGATGATATCCTTTCATACTTGAAAAACTTGCAAGAAGGAAAAACAACAGTGACAAAACTTTCCGGAAGCAAGTATTCTGAAAAAATTTCCGGAGAAAACTACACTGCAGCGATAAGAAATGTAAGAGCTCTTTTGCAAAAAGATATTCCTATAAAAGCTAACAGAGAAGAACCTACTCAATATAAGGCTAGAGACGATGCAAAAAAGATAGTTGTCTTTATTGCCGGAGGCGATCCTAAGTATGCTTATATCCAAAAACCATATAAATTTAATAATGAGTACCAATATGATGATATTCTGCGCTTTAAAGATCAAACAGACGGTATTCAATATTACAGGACAAGAGCATGGTATAAAGAAGGCTATAGTATAGGAAATGGGCGATCCATCGACTTCCCTGCTTTGAACCAAGCTAGAGGAGAATTGCATCAGATAACTAAAATTGATGCTTTCTACAGCATAGGTGTAGGAAATGAAAATAACTGGAACTATCTAAATGACTTTGCTATGGGGCAATGGTACGATAAGAACTTTAACTCGCTTTTTGAAGGCAAGAATGACTTAAGAGAAAATGCACTTGTTAAAGGCACTATGTACAAGTGTTTTGACGGATCCGAAGCAAGTAAATTAAACAAAAGTTTTGATGAGATTTACAAAAGAGTTGCCGTAGACAGTGTTCAAAACATCGTAATCCGAGACGTTCTGACAAATAATGTTCAGCCGATTATGAAGGACGGTAAGCCGGATGTAATCGGACAACTGGTAAAGATGAAGCCGAATGGAAATAAGCAGGCAGTCGAAGTTGATAAGGTTCTTGAAGCGAATGACATGGAGAAGCTTGGCTTAGACGGTTTCACAATAGAAGCAAAAAAAGTATCTGCCAGTGAAACCGGTATAAGCGGACTGAGCTATGACGGAGAAAGATGGCTTCTTACCTTAAAGACAATTCCTGAAGATTTCGCTTTACCGGCAGGCTACGACATCCGCATGGTGGCTAAGATAGAAGCAACTACTGATGCAAAGAAAAATGCAAGCTTTGCAAATCAAGGAGAAGCAAGGACGGATTTAAATGCCATCTATAAGGAATATCTGGGACGGGAGTATCATGGTAAGACTGGACAACCGGACGAAATGTTCAATTCTTCTACCGGTAAGTTTGGATTATTCACAAATGAGGTAGCGGACATTAGCTATAAGACCAGAAAGCCGGATGGTTCACAAAATACTCCGCCGCCTAAGAAGTATAATAAGCCTATTATCAGGATGGGAAACCTTCTTTTTGAAAAGACCTTTGTAGGAATTGAGGAAAAAGATTTCTTTAAAGCTTCCAGCGGATTTACAGAGCTTGGGAAGAAGGTATTAAAGCAGATTAATTTCAAAGTTTTCCGAGAAAAAAAGGGTGTAGAAGAACTTCTTCTAACGATTAACTTGGGTGACGAAGAAATTATCAAAAATCTGGGAAAGGGCCCATTTGAATATAAGGGTTATCTCTTGCAATTTACTAAGGGAACGGGAACTCAGGTATCCATCACTATGAAGGGAATGCCTTTAAACAGAGTTTACAGGGTTCAGGAAGAGCTTTTAGATCCTGAAAAGGAATTAAGGGAATCTGAAACGGCTACATCGGGTTATAAGTTTGGTGAGAAACTCCATCTGGAAACACAGGAAAAACCACATTTAATTGAAGTTTCAATGAATTATCACTTTAAAAACAAATATGTACCTGTGCAGACTCCCAAGAAGACGGTCACTATAAAAAAGGTTGTAAAAGGAAAAAGTACAGCAAATGAACGGTTTGACTTCTACATGGTCCTTTACAACGGAGACAGGCCCTATGGTCTCGTAGATACCAATACAATTGTTTCAGCACAAGTCAAGGCAACTACTGATAAAATTGAAAGTGTAGGAAAGATCAAGGTAAAAGAGCCGATTGACTCCGGAACCGAAAAAGAATTCCAAGCTATACATTTTACACTGGAACATAACCAAAGCGTTGCCTTTACCATGGATACAAATGTGAACTTTAAATTATTTGAGCTGAAAAAGGATGGCTATGATAAAGCGAAAATAATCGGAACTTTGGATGAGAATTTTGCGGAGGAAAAGCTAGCGGAAGTTAATGGTAAAAGTTCTTCCTATACGGCTATCTTAAGCAATATGGGACAGACCTTTACCGTCATTAATCCAAAGAAGATGAGTCCTCCGACAGGACTTCATAGAGAACTGGCTCCGTACCTGATTAGTATCTTCGGATTCGTAGCGATGGCAGGACTGTACTTCGGTATCAACGAAAAGAGAAGAAGGGAGATTTAGACCAATCTTCTCGAAAAAGAAACTGTAAGATGGACTTACAGCTTTCTACAAAAAGAAAAGGATAGAATTTCCGTCCTTTTGAAAGAAAAACCATATCTAAGTTCATTGAAAAGTCTATATTCATCTCTTCCGATGCAGATACATCTGCTGAAGAAGAACAAAGTTGGAAAAGAACTTCGGTTCACCGAAGACCGACGAAAGGAGTTGAAATGGCGACTCCGGCGTCTCCAACAGCAGCTGCATCTGCATCGGAAGAGATAGCTTAGACAGATGTAATATCGGCTGACTGAGCAAGAATATAAGGCCTTTCAATGAAAAAGAATGAAGAAGACAAGGCAAAGTATTTTTAAGACAAAGCGGACTTGAGAAACAGAAGTAAGGCCGAGAAAAAGACTTGCTGAGTCGGATGTAACTAAATAAATTGAAGGTTCGCACCCTTCTATTTATATATCACACAAGTTTCTACTATTTTTTAGAGAGGGAGAAAAACAATGAAAAAGAATTTCAACAAACTCGCAACATTGGCATTGTCCGGAATGATGGTAATGTCTATGGCTATGCCTGCATTCGCGGCACCGGTAATAGAAGGAAAGGATAAGTTTATAAAGCGTCTTCACATGGATGGAGAGACTTATGCTCCGAACACTACATTTGAATTTAATGTAGATATCATCAAGACAAATAAGATTACGATTAAAGAGAAGGAGTATGACAATCTTGTTGCGGATGAAGGAGCTCTTAAGCTTGGTACAGCTACATTTGATAAATCCTTAGGATTAGGAACAGATTTTGAGATGAAAGACGGAAAAATAGTAGGATCAAAATTAGATGTAGAAGTTCCTATTACTGTGGATGCTACTAAGCTTAACAACGGTTACGGAAACTATTACTTCAAAGTCACTGAGAAAGTACCGGCAGATGCTGCTAAGTATGAGGGTGTTCGTTATTCCGAGGGTGTGTATTACATTGTACTTATGAAATACAATGATAACGGTACAGACAAAGTAAAAGTTATCATGCAAAGAGAAGATAAGTTTAAAGATATGGTTACCAAGGTTGATTATATCCAGAACAACTACGGAAAGCATAACCCGCCCGAGACTCCTGACTTCCCGGATCCAGATCCATCTAAGCCGAAGCCGGATCCAGACCCCAACGACACTACTCATGATGTTGTAATCACAAAGAATATAGGTGGAAAAACCGGAAATAAAACTGATAAATTTAAGTTCAAGGTTCTTGTAGAGTCTCAGAAGAACGCAGGAGAGAGATACAAGGTACTGAAGGTTGTAACAGATACTGATGGTAATCGCCAATGGTCAAAGTCTACTACTCCTGCAGATGCAGATTACATTCAAGCTACAGATGGTTCTGTAGTTAAGTTCGTAGATGATAGAGAAGAGTCTAAGGAATTTGAGGTTACTCAGGGAACCGGTATCCGAATTTCCGGATTAACTGCCGGCGACAAGATCACTGTAATCGAGGGTGATAATCTTTACACCATGGATGTAGACGCAAACAATCAGCTGACAGCAAAGAAAACCTTTGTTGAAAACTTAGCTATGGTTACAAAGCCTAACGGAGAGAAGGAAAAATTCAAGGCTAGCTTCACGACAGTAAAGGATGAGGCGGATGTTGTAGTAACAAATACCAAAGGTATTACTGTACCGACAGGTATCGTAATGAATGTTGCTCCGTATGCTCTTATGCTTGCTGTTGCCGGCGGAATGGGTGTAGTATTCGTTAACCGCAAGAAGGAAGAGGAATAATTTCTCTGCTTTCTGAATTAGCTTCAAAATGTTTCTGAAAGACTTACTAAGTAATCAAATCTTCTTCTCCAAACTTAGTGGTTTTATAGGAAATTTTGAATCAGTAGGAATCCCGGGGGACTACCCCCGGGAGGAATACTGAAAATAGCGAGACGGATTGGTCTAAAAGTACTTTAGATGATGTAGAGCAGGAGAGCCTAATTTGTTATGCTACAAGGTATGTAGATTATAGGTTTTGATTAGGATGTCGATAAGAAATCAAAGTCTATTGTGTACACACAGTGTGCAGATAAAGGAGTGGAAAGGATAGTGCATGAATGTAGCAGCAAGAGCCGCACGAATAGGAGATAAGCTATTATCTTTTCTTGCAATTATACTCATGGTGATGATGGTGTCCTACGGAGGATATTCTCTTTGGGATACTTATGTGACTATGACAGGTGCCTTTTTGGGCAGAAATTTCATAAAATTTAAACCAAGTTTGGACAATCCGGAAGAAACAAGATTGAGCTTGGAAGAACTTTTGGCATTGAATCCGGATACAAGAGGCTGGATTACCCTTGACGGAACGCATATTGACTACCCCATGGTACAGGGAGAAGATGATATGGAGTATGTCAATAAAGATGTTACAGGAGAGTTTGCCTTATCCGGTGCTATATTTCTAAGTGCAGAGAATGAAGCCGACTACAGTGATCCTTATATGATGACCTTTGGACATCATATGGATAATGGCGGGATGTATGGCGATGTCATGGAGTTTCTTAAAGAAGACTATTTTGAAAAGAACCAAAGCGGTCATCTGTTTTTGCCGGACGGAACAGCAAGGAAGCTGGAGGTCTTTGCGGCAATCGAGTGTGATGCCTATGACAGAATGATTTATGGTATTAATAAAAAGGGACAAATCATGAATCTTGTGAACTATCTCAAGGAGCATTCCACACATTTTAGGGATATAGGAATGAAAGAATCGGATCAGGTGATAGCTTTATCCACCTGCGTATCGCTGGAAACAAACGGAAGAGCAGTGGTTATGGCAAGAGTAAACCCATAAAGGGAGGAGTAACGGATATGAAAGTGAAAGAGTTTATAATAAGGGCCGGCAGGCTACTATCGGCTGTGCTTTTCCTTTCAGCAGGGCTTTCTATGATGGCTATGGCGGCGGAAGCGCCGGTCAAAGTAAATATTCCTGTTAAGATTCGTGTGTCCGGGGTAGCCCCTGAGGAGACCTATCGGATTCAGATGGAGAGAGATCCGGGTGATTCTTCTGCACCGATTGCAAGTCCCAGTGAGATTTCAGTTACCGGAGCAGGTACTAAAGACTATGATTTGAAATTCAACGAGTTAGACTTTACGGCTCCCGGAGAATATAAGTACACTATAAGCCAGATTCCGGGGACGAAAGAAGGTATTAGCTATGATACTAAGGCATATACTCTGATTATAAAGGTATATAGACTCACAGTAGACGCACAAGGCAATCCTACTAATCCGTATTTATATGCATTGTATTGGACAGGTCGTGAAGGCAGTACGAAGAAGAATGGAGAGATTGCCTTTGACAACAGCTATAGAAGAGGAGGCTCTCCGAATAACCCGGGTGGTGGAGGAGATAGACCGGGACCGAGTCCCTCTACTCCGAATCCTCCGAATCCGGATCCCAAGGTACCTACAGTAGAAGGTCAAAGTAGACCGATTATCAATCCGGTAGAAATTATTAAGAAAACACCGGAGATTCTCGGAGTGGTAAGACAGATTGCAACCGGAGATAACAGCATCATGGCTCTTTATGGCCTCTTTGCACTTACATCGATGCTTTCCTTGTTCTTCTGGGGCTTTGGGCAGAAGAAGAAAGCCAAAAAAACAGGTCAAAATGCATAACGATTTGGCTCCTATGTCAGAATAGAAAATCGTAGCTTTTGTGATATGTTAAACGAAAAGCCTTGCTGCCGTTTTGGTGGCAGGGTTTTTTGATTCCTAACAAGTGGCCAAGGCGAAGCCGGAGACATCTTGTTCATAATCTTGTAGTATGCAATATCTCGAGCCTAAGGGGAATCGTGTACGAACTTTGAGACCTCTCATTTAAAAATTATTTTCATCCAAGTATTTTTTATGGAAATCCACCGATAAAATGTGGATAAATCAGCTGCTTTAAAGGAGGTGAATAGTCGGGAATCCTAGTAAATACTGGACTTTGTAATATTTCAAAAAAGAATCCCACATTATCCACATCGATGTGGATAAGTCCTGTGGATAAACTTGTGGAGCACTGCCATTGAAGAGTTTATTGGCCTGTGCTAGAATGCAAAACGAAGATGATTTGAAGGGAACTACAGGGAAAGGGAAGACATGGATATACAGTTTCGGGAGGGTATACAGGCAGAGATAACTTGTGTTCCCAATGCTTTTATAGATGAGCTTTTAGGAGAGGCGAACGGAGACTATGTACGGGTTTATCTTTATTTACTTCGCCATTACACGAATAGTTTAAAGCTCCATAGCGTTGCGGATGCTCTGAACCTGACCGACCATGATATTATGAGAGCCGTTTCCTACTGGGAAAAGAAGGGGATTTTCCAAGAGGGCATGACCAAGCTTGCGGCAGAAGAACTTCGGAACGAAGAAGCTGCGCGTAAGTCGGAAGCTAAGCTGGAAATGAAGAGGGAACAGAATTCGATGAAGACTTCTTTTTTTGATGAGAAAAATCCTGAAAACACTATGTTTACCGGAGAGAAAAAGCGGGAAATCGATGAGGAGGAGTTTGAAGGAATCCTCTATGTGGCAAAGCATCTTCTGCCGGGCGGGGTAAGTCGGAGCCATGTGCAGAAGTTGGAATTCATGGTGGAGTATCTTGCCATGGATGCGGAGCTGATTGAATTTTTACTGGATTACTGTGCCGGCTTGCAGAAAACTGCCCCGAGATATATGGAGCAGGTAGCCTTGGACTGGAATGCGCAGGGGATTACTACCGTGAAGCAGGCGCAGGAGCGGATTCGGGACTTTGAACTGACTAAGAGCTTGAATAAGAGGAAGATGGGAACTCCGTCTCGCTCTTCCGCAGCGGAAAAAGCTAGTAACCGGTTTATTAATTTTAAGCAGGATGAGGTGGATTACGATTCTCTGGCAAAACAAAAGGCACTGAAGATTCTGCAGCAGGGAGGCAATCAAGGATGGCATTAAATGAGGGGCAGTTCCATGAAATCCAAGAGCTTCTCTCGAACCGTCGTTTCTTAGCGGAAAAAGAGGCTCTGGAGAAGGAAAAGGAAGTGTTGGAAAAGCTACCGGACTATGCCGCTCTTTCGGAAGAACTTCGCCGTCTTTCTTTCTCTGCAGTGGAAAAGGCAAGGGAAGGGGAGCAGGGGGCGATCGCAGCACTTCGCTCTTCGATAGAAGAGATTCGAAAGAAGAAGGAACTGCTTTTAAAGAAGCTGGGCTATCGACTTTCCGATTTAGAGCCGCAGTATACTTGTTCTCTTTGCTGTGACACGGGAGTATATGAGGGAAAAAAGTGCAAGTGCTTTCTGAAGCTTCAGGGAGAGCTTTTGTATAAGCAGTCTATGATGGGAGAGCTTTTGGAGCGAGAGAACTTTTCTCGTTTTCAGCCGGAACGCTTTGACAATCGGGAGCGCTTGGCTCAGACAGGCAATAAAACGGTGCGGGAATATATCTTGGAACTGCGCGACTATTTTTATACTTATACGGCAAAATACCCTGAGAATACGGGGAATTTTATCTTTACGGGCGGTACAGGGACAGGCAAGACCTTTTTTCTTCACTGCATTGCGAAGGCCTTGCTGGACAGAGGTGTAAGTGTGCTTTATTTTACGGCAGACGGTTTGTTCCAACATTTCTCCAGGCACATGAGGGAGGGGACGGAAGATGAGTACATTATGCAAGCGGATGTGCTTCTTTTAGATGACTTGGGTACGGAGTTTTCCAACTCTTTTACAGCTTCTCGTTTTTTCAATCTCTTGAATCGGCGCATACTGGAGAAAAAGACGATGATGATTTCCACAAACCTGAATTTTAAGGACCTTAGGGAGCTTTATTCGGATCGCGTAGTATCCAGAATGATGTCGGATTATGAGATTATTCCGTTCTATGGAAGGGATTTGAGATTAGGCTAAGTGAAGAGCATTCTTCATTTGTTCCGGGATTTCCTTCTCTTGCTATGATTTCCTTTTCTTACTATTGTATTTCTCTTGTGTTTTTAGTATTTTTATAAGGT
>CAUTEL010000025.1:0-11369 GCA_963537185.1 uncultured Oribacterium sp.
GGATTAAAATAGTGCAAAATATTAGGAGAATTAACATTTATCCCCTTTCTTCGAAATAAAAATCGACCATGCTACACTAAATTTGAAGTAGAAATCTTCTTGTTGTCCAAAGTAGAGAGGCAGGTTATATGATTAGTTATGCCCCATTTTGGCAACTGATGAAGAAAAAAAGAGTGAGTCAATACCGCCTTATTCATGAAGGAAAGCTTTCAGCCGGGCTTCTCAATCGCCTAAGAAAGAATCAGCCGGTCTCTACGGAAAGCCTTAGACAAATCTGCATGCTCTTCTCTTGTGGTGTTTCAGACATTGTGGAATGTCTGATTTGAAAAAAAGAATAGCGTGTGCTGTTTTCAAAAGCAGTGCACTTTTCAACGATATATCGCAGTTATAATCGATACTCGTTTAGAATGATAAAAGGTCTGATAGAACATTCTACCGGACCTTTTTCTTATTCTTAACAAGTGGTGCAGGCGAAGCCTGAAGTTTATAACGAGTATTGCTCGTAAAAGCGTACAATATCTCGTTTATTCCGAGATTTCCTTTCCTTCCTCCGATGAAGAAGCTTCCTTCTCCTGCTTTTTTGGAATCTCCGCCTCCGCTGTCTCCCTCTTTTCCGAGATTTCCTTTCCTTCCTCCGATGAAGAAGCTTCCTTCTCCCTCACATCGGAAAGAATCTTCATGAATTCCTTACCGGTAATGGTTTCCTTTTCAATAAGGAACTTGGCAATCTCATCTAAGGCATAGCGATTTTCCGAAAGAATCTTTTTGGCTTCCTCGTAGCATTCCTTTAAAATACGGGAAACCTCAGTATCCACCTCTGTCGCCGTATCATCTCCGCATTCCAGAACCGCTCTTCCCGAAAGATACATATTTTCCTGACGGGCAAGCCCCATAAGACCGAACTTCTCGGACATACCGTACTGGGTGACCATTGCTCTCGCAATCTTCGTTGCTTTTTCAATATCGTTGCTGGCTCCTGTCGTCACCGTCTCAAAAACAAGCTCCTCCGCCGCTCTTCCCGCTAAAAATTCCACAATCATAGCATGAAGCTCCGACTTGGTATTTAAGTATTTCTCTTCCTCCGGAACCTGCATCACATAGCCGAGAGCCCCCATAGTCCTCGGCACTATGGTTATCTTTTGTACCGGCTCGGAGTCCTTCTGAATCGCCGCAACAAGCGCATGGCCTACCTCATGATAGGAAACAATTCTACGCTCCTCCTTGGAAAGAATTCTGTCCTTCTTTTCCTTTCCGACAAGCACAACCTCCACTGCCTCAAAAAGGTCCTTTTGACTCACCTTTTCTCTTCCGTGCTTTACCGCGGTAATGGCGGATTCATTCATCATATTGGCAAGGTCCGCTCCCACCGCACCGCTCGTTGCAAGAGCTATTTCATCAAAGTCCACCGTATCGTCCAGTTTTACATCCTTGGCATGAACCTTAAGAATATTTACTCTGCCCTTTAAGTCCGGCTTTTCCACGATGATTCTTCGGTCAAAACGCCCCGGACGAAGAAGAGCAGGATCCAAGATCTCGGGGCGGTTCGTCGCTCCCATTACCATGATTCCCTTAGAAGCATCAAAGCCGTCCATTTCGGAAAGGAGCTGATTCAAGGTCTGCTCTCGTTCATCATTTCCGCCGTAGCGGTTATCTCTGCTCTTTCCGATTGCATCGATTTCATCAATAAAAATGATACAGGGAGCCGTCTGACCGGCCTGCTTAAACAGGTCCCTTACACGACTTGCCCCGACACCCACAAACATCTCCACAAAATCCGATCCGGAAAGGGAGTAAAACGGAACCTGCGCCTCTCCCGCTACAGCCTTTGCAAGAAGAGTCTTTCCCGTTCCGGGAGGCCCTACCAGAAGAGCACCCTTCGGAAGCTTTGCTCCGATTGCGGTATACTTCGCAGGATTATGTAGAAAATCCACAATCTCCACCAGACTTTCCTTTGCCTCATCCTCACCGGCAACATCCTTAAAGCTGATTCCGGTTTCCTTTTGCATATACATCTTGGCATTGGACTTTCCGACACCCATGATGCCGCCTCCACTGCCGCCCATACGCTTCGCCATGCCGTTCATAAACCAGAATAGAAGGACGAAGGGCAGAACCACGCTGAGCACGATTTGTAAGATAAAGCCGGAGTTGTCCGGTCTCTTTCTGATAATTGTTACATTATGAAGATAGAGTCTCTCTACAAGCTTCTCCGCATCCGCATTGACAGGCACAACAAAATACACCCTCTCCTGCGATCCGAAGGAAAGGAGGCTATCCTGAAGACTTCCCTTTTCTTCTCCTGAGCTTTCCTTGCCTTCCGCCGCCCCGTCCACATTCTTCGATACGGCCTTCGGGTAAACGGTAATCTGTCCGTCTCCCCACTCTACCTTATCCACGAGGTTGCGATCCACCATAGAAAGGAATCGGCTATAACTAAGCTCCTGATTCATTCCCCTACCGGTAAAGCGCTGCGCCAGAGAATAAATAAAAAAAGTCACTGTCGCCGCTATTAAAATGATGAGTATGGTCTGCCCCATATTGGAGAAGCCGCCATTGTCCCCATCTTTAAAATCCTTATTATCCATTCCACTCTCCTTCAGAATTCGAAAGAAAAACTTCCGATTTTCGGCACAAAGAAGACCTCCTTTTCCACCGAAGAGAAAAACTCTGTTCCGAAGGAAATCTCATCTGTTATCCACGCCTATCATTATACGGAAGGGGCGGGAATCAGGCAAGCTCTATTTCCCTACGACTTTTAGCTATGAATTTCAGAATTTCAGAATTTCAAACTTTTAGACTTTCAGACTTCCATCTTCTCCTTCCTTTTCATGCTTCGCAAGTAAGACCGTATCAGAGTTCCCTGCATACCGCGTCTCCCATTTCGGAGCAGGAAAGAAGGCTAAGTCCCTTTTCTTCTTTTTTCGGGAAAATGTCTTTGGTACGATAGCCTTTTTTCAGCACATTTTCCACGGCTCTCTCCACTCTTTCAGCCGCCTTTACCTCCTTTAAAGAATAGCGAAGCAGCATGGAGGCAGACAAAATAGCCGCAAGAGGGTTCGCAATATTCTTTCCCGCTATATCCGGTGCAGAGCCCCCGCTCGGCTCATAGAGCCCAAAAGCATTTTCTCCTAAAGATGCGGAAGGAAGCATGCCAAGAGAGCCTGTAATCTCCGCCATTTCATCGGAAAGAATATCTCCAAACATATTTTCCGTAGCAATCACGGAGAAGCTCCCCGGATTTCGAACGAGCTGCATGGCCATAGAGTCTACAAGGGCATGGCTAAGCCTTATCTCAGGCTCCCTCTCCCCTCTCTTACTAAAAATCTTTCTCCAAAGGCGGGAGCTTTCGAGGACATTGGCCTTATCCACGGAAACAAGCTCTCCTTTCCTCTCTTTCGCAAGCGAAAAAGCAATTTCCGCAATTCTTTCAATCTCATGCGCACGGTAAATCAGCTCATCTCTTGCCACCTCTTCCCCGTTTTCTACGGTAAGAGACTTCTCCCCGAAATAAAGCCCTCCCGTAAGCTCTCGAATCATCATGATGGAAAAGCCTTCTCCTATGATTTCCTCTTTTAAAGGAGACGCGGCGCGTAATTCCGGATAAAGCTTAGCCGGGCGAAGATTGCAAAAAAGCCCAAGCTCCTTTCTCAAACGAAGGAGTCCCGCCTCCGGCCGCTTTTCCACGGGAAGCTGGTACCAAGAAGAAACTCCCACCACTCCTCCGATGCTCCCCATAAGCACCGCATCACTCTTTTTACAGCTCTCCAAAGTCTTTTCCGGAAGAGGCTCTCCTACAGCATCAATCGCCGCTCCGCCGAAATCCTCCTCCCGAAAATCAAGAGAAAACTCCTCTAAATCGGCCACTCTAGAAAGGACTTTTTTCGCTTCCCCTATAATCTCCGGACCGATGCCGTCTCCGGGAAGAACCGCTATCTTGTATCCCATATCTTACCCCCCTCTTTTTTCGTAAAAGCCGCTATACAAAAGCTCTTTTTCAAAAAATCATTTCAATCCTGTATTTCTCATTCTATCTTGCAAACCATTGTACATGAGTTTTATTTTTTTTCGTATGCTTTTTTGCTATACTAGCCATACTGCAAAGAGAATCTTTCAGCAGTCTTTCACCGCCTTCTTTTCAGCAGAACTTAGAGTAGAAGCACTAAACAAGATTTTTTTTATACACTAAATTCAATCTATGACTAAACCCGCAAAACGGAGCATCTTAAAAAGGAGAAAAAATGGAATTTAAACTGCATTCGGATTACAGTGCGACCGGAGACCAGCCTCAGGCCATCGAAAAGCTGGTACAAGGACTTCAGGAAGGAAACCAGTTCGAAACACTGCTCGGTGTAACAGGCTCCGGAAAGACTTTTACCATGGCCAATGTCATAGAGCGTCTTAAGAAGCCGACCCTCATCATTTCCCATAATAAAACACTGGCAGCACAGCTCTATTCCGAAATGAAGGAGTTTTTTCCGGAAAATGCAGTCGAATATTTTGTTTCCTACTACGACTATTATCAGCCGGAAGCCTATGTTCCCAGTACCGATACCTATATCGAAAAGGACTCGGATATCAATGATGAAATCGACAAGCTCAGAAACTCCGCTATGGCCTCCCTCTCCGAAAGAAAGGATGTGGTTGTCGTTGCCTCCGTTTCCTGTATCTACGGCTTGGGAGCACCTACAGAATACCTCAACATGGCACTTTCTCTTCGCCCGGGACAGGAAAGAGACAGAGACGATTTACTCCGAAAGCTCATCGAAATCCAATACACCAGAAATGATATGGATTTTAGAAGAGGTTGTTTTCGTGTAAAGGGAGATACCGTGGATATCTTTCCGGCTTCCGAAGGAGAGCAGGCGATTCGCGTGATTTTTTTCGGAGATGAAATAGAAGAAATCCAGTTAATTGATGTGCTGACAGGGAAAGCCAAGGCAAAGCTCGAGCACACGATGATCTTCCCGGCAAGCCCCTATGTTATCCCTATGGACAAACTCCGCATCGCCTGCAAGAATATCCTTTCCGAGCTTGACGAGCGAGTACGGTATTTTAAAGAGGAGGACAAGCTTTTAGAAGCACAGAGAATCTCGGAACGCACAAACTTCGATGTGGAAATGATTCGAGAGACCGGTGTCTGCTCCGGAATTGAAAACTATACAAGACATTTAAACTTTGCCAAGCCCGGAGAGCCCCCCTATACCTTAATCGATTATTTTCCCGATGATTTCCTAATCATCGTGGATGAAAGTCACATCAGCCTCCCTCAGATTCGCGGTATGTATAACGGAAACCTCTCCCGAAAAACCACTCTCGTGGACTATGGCTTCCGTCTTCCCTCCGCTCTGGATAATCGTCCCTTAAGCTTCTCCGAATTTGAAGAAAAAATCAATCAGATGCTCTTTGTTTCCGCAACCCCGGGAGAATACGAGGCGGAGCATGAGCTTCTTCGTGCCGAGCAGATCATCAGACCGACCGGACTCCTCGATCCCGAAATCGAAGTTCGCCCGACAAAGGGACAGATTGACGATCTTCTAATTGAAATCAATAAGGAGACGGAGAAAAAGAACAAGGTTCTGGTTACTACCTTAACCAAAAAAATGGCGGAGGATCTCACGAAATACCTGCAGGAGAACCATGTGCGCGTAAAATACCTGCACTCCGACATTGATACACTGGAGCGTGCAGCCATCATTCGAGATATGCGACTGGATAAATTCGATGTACTGGTCGGAATCAATCTCTTACGAGAAGGACTGGATATCCCGGAAATTACGCTGGTAGCTATTTTAGATGCAGATAAGGAAGGCTTCCTCCGTTCCGAAACCTCCCTGATACAGACTGTAGGACGAGCAGCAAGAAATGCGGAAGGCCATGTCATCATGTACGCGGACCAGATAACGGACTCTATGGAACGCACGATTTCCGAGACTAAGAGAAGAAGAAGCCTGCAGACCGCTTACAATGAGGCGCACGGCATTACCCCCACCACCATTAAAAAGGCCGTGCGGGACCTGATAGCCATTTCCAGAGTTCTAGATGAAGACGACAAGGGACTTTCCAAGGATCTGGAATCCATGTCCAAGCAAGAAATCGAGAAGATGATTCGAGAGCTTTCGAAGAAAATGCGTGCCGCAGCCACGGAGCTGAACTTCGAAGATGCGGCAAAGTATAGAGATAAGATTGCAGAGCTAAGAGAAGGCTTAAATAAATAAGCTAATGCACAGTAGGCAAGTACGGCTTTAATTTCGATCCGAAATCGCTCTGCTGGTCCTCTCCAGAACCTGACTGCACTTTTCAAAATGTCTCCGATAATACTCGGTATACATAATATCCACCAAAAAGAGCTGTGCAATCTCTGCAGAAGTGGAGCCTTGCTGAAGAGAGCCGACATTTGCACCGCAAAGAAGTAATATGTCGGTATACTCCGTAAGAGCGGACTTTTGGAAGCGGGTAATGGAAATGATGCTTGCTCCGCTTTCCTTTGCCTGCTTCGCAATCTCCACGATGTCCTTCGTCGCCCCGGAATAGGAGAAAATCACCGCCGCATCTCCCTTTTCCATTGTTGCCGCACTCATAAGCTGCTGGCTTACCATTTCCGAGCAATACACCTTCGGCTCTATCCTATGAAACTTATTCATTGCCTTCATTGCCGTAAGCATTGAGGCACCGACTCCGAAAAAGAGGATTCTCTTTGCCTTGGACATGGCATCAACAGCTCTTGTCACTTCATTGATATCCAAAAGAGAGAAGCTTTCCTGTATAGAGGAGATTGTTTCCTTCAAAACCTTGTTTGCGAGCTCTGAGATACTGTCTCCCAAGCTGATCTCTCCATTATCAGCAATATTCCCTTCTTTCTGATTCTCCCGCATGGAAAGGGAAAGAGTCATCTTAAACTCCTGATAGCCCTTCACATTCATCGTCTTACAAAAACGGAAGACCGAAGTGTCTCCCACATTGCAGGTTTCCGCGAGATCGGAAATCGACATAAACAAGACCTTGTTCGGATTCTGTAAGATAAAATCCGCCACTCTTCGCTCCGCCTTGGTAAATTGATTATAAGAGGATCGTATCCTCGTCAAAAAATCTTCCTGCATAAAATTCCAGTCCTCCGCTATATTGGCATTATATTTCATTATAGCAAAATGGAAAGAATTTTCAAGGCGCTATACTCTTTGAAAATCTCGTTTTTTCTTGAAAAAAATCATGCCTTCTTGCATTGCGGTAGATTTTGTTTTATACTTTTTTCTATGCTTCCGTAGCTTAAGGGATAGAGCCCCGGCCTCCGACGCCGGTAGTGGCGGTTCGAGTCCGCCCGGAAGCATTTTTTATTGCAGAAAAACATAGAACACATAGAACACAAGCCCCGCATACCCTTTCGCGAAAGCACGCTCTCGCTCGGCTCCGGCCTAACGGTACTAAGCATCAAACTTCGCTTCGCTCGTTTTCTGCAAGTACCGAGGCCTCCGAACAGCTTTCTTAAAAGGGTATGCGGGGCTTGTTAGGGTATATTGGCTTCTTTCAATAAAAATATCTTCCGAATGGGCTCTCAGTATTCACTCAATCAGGATATTTCGCTAAAAAACTCCGGCCAATAGACTCTCTCTCTTCTATTGGAAATTTATGATCTATCTTTTAGTAGTTAATGACATCGCTTCTTTCGGCTTCTCTTCCGGGGAAGTGGAAGCCGGGAATCAGCTGATCCCAAGTATCTATTCCGATGACAGCTCTTGCAAAGTCGGCTATTCCTTCCGTTGCGTTCGGATTATCAATCCATTTAAAAACTTCATGTGCAGGCTTCGGAACTAATTTATGGTTTACTATGCTGGAAAGCCCAAAGGCCAAGCCATGCTTCGTTTCATCTTCATTGTCTTCCTGTCTACTCATAAGGTATGCGGAAATGTAGGGATTGTTATCCGCAATGAAATAGGAGTATGCTACTGCGGCTGCCTGCTCCGTCTTTCTGTCCTTTCCTCCCTGAACACTGGTAAAGCCTTCCTCTGTAAGGAAAATCTTTCGTACTTCTCCCTTTTGATTTCGCATGGCAGGGAGCTGCATAAAGTCCGTAATCACATGAAGGTTCTTAAAATTCACAACAGGAGAATCAATAGAATCATTTACCTTTCCTGTCTTATCATCATCCCAAAAGGCCGGTGAGGTCATCGGATAGGGATAGGGATGAAGCGCAAGACCATAGTCCATATAGCCTTCATTTGTCTCATAGTTATGGAAGGCCAGCATGATGTCCTTACCCTTGTATTTTCCTACAGGAGCCGCTTCCGGAAACATATTCCAGTAGTGATCAAGGGAGAACATGATATTGTCATTTGCAGATACTGACTTCATTGCGGTATAAAACACGCGGAAAGCTCTTTGGAAGCGAACCGTATAAGCGGAAACATCATAATCCCCCATATAATTCCAGTACTGGTTGTTAATCTCATTTCCCACTACCCAGTTTGTAATCTTCCCATGTCCGTTCTTTCCGTTATAGCGCTTTGCAAGGAAAGACGCCATAGCCTTAACAGCTCGAAAGCCCGCTTCCGACTCCACATTAAAGCCATAGTACACAGCCTGCTCCTTCGGAAGCTCCGTTACTCCCTTAGGGTTTAATTCCGGAACCGTTTCATTCCAAGCATTAAGAAGAATAGCGGTAACCGCCACCCCGGCATTACTTAGCCGCTCAACCTCTGCATCCAGCTGGTCAATCAACTCTTTATTAATCTTATAGGTCTTACTCTCATAAGTATAGGAAATACCGTTACCGAAGAAACGCTGTGTCGGAATATCCACTCCGGCATGCTTGATGTTTAAGCTTAAGGCATCGTCCAAAATATTTGGATCCACACGAAGCCCCTTCTTTCCCGGGTTCAGTGCCTGATCCTGATTCTCCGCCACAATCTCCGGATTCTCGAGATAGCGTCTATCGGAAATCATTTCATAATGACCGTTTACCTTAACTGCCGGTACAAAGGCGCTGTAGAGACGAAGCTCTCCGGGACCTGCATGCAAGGTAAAGCTAAAGTTCTGATTCTTTCCTATATTTCCTTTTGCAAGGAAATCTCTTCTGCCCGATAAATCATTTTGATAGGGCTTAATCTCAAAGATATAAATTGATCCGTCAGTTCCCGTACTATCTCCGCTACTGTCTACCGTCAGAGAAATGCTTTCCTTATCCTGTGTAATCTTCACATCGTGGATCTTCCCCGTAACGGAATGTGCAAAAGCTGCGAAGGAAAATAATGCCGACATCGCAAGTGCACTCAAAAATCCTATACTTTTCTTCCCCAATAATCTCATACTTCCTAAAAATCCTTTCTATACTGTAAAGGTACTCCGTAACAAAACAAAGCTAATTACTTCTCATACTCTAAGTCCAAGGCATAAAGGAGCTTCTTTCTACTTCGAGAAGCACCTCTATACATCAAAGCCTCTACATACTACGATTTTTAGGAAAAGAATACTAGCGGAATACTCTTACAAGTTCTTACAGATTAGGAACGGGGACTTGTAGACTTGTTCTATAAGACTATAAGCCCTTAATTCTTAAGTGAGTAATTTAAGGATAAAAAAAGAACTCCCGAAATCGGGAGTTCTTTTAGGAATTCTAGATAGAATTACTCTGTGTAGTACTTCTTTCCATCGGATGTTGTAAGTACAAGAGTCTTATGATCACCGGAATCATTTGTATAAAGCTTCTTATATCCAGCATATAAAATTCTACCATTACCATCTGTCATATAATAAACATCATTTAAATCCTTCAGGTTGAACTTACTCTTCTGAACTGTACCATTGTTATTTACAAGCACTGCAGGTACAGCAGGTGTAGTATCTGTATACATTACCTTAGTAGCAGAAGCAGCAAGCTGCTTAGAATCAGTAGCACTTACTTCAACATAACCGTAATTGGAATCATCATTATTAGCCGCAAGTACATATCCTTTGATAACAAACTTCTTAAGCTTATTAATGTAGCCATTCGCAGCCTTACCATTGTTGTAGAAATAGAACTGGAAGTCTCCATCCTCAAAAGAAACAGTCTGTAATCCACTCTTTCTGGAGCCATCCTTCTTATAGTCATCAGAGAAGAAGTAAATATCATCAGATGATGCCTTTGCTTCATTGATGTATGCAGCTAATTCTTCAGATTCAACCGCTTTATAGGATCCGTTATTTTCGAACTGAAGGCCGGAAATCATACGTCCCTTCTTATCAAAAGCATAAATCTTATTTCTAATTCTCTTGCTTCTACCCTTTACAATCTTACCATTAGAATCAGCCCACCACCAACGATAGGTATCATTCTCAAAATCTTCTCTATCCAAGTCCTCACTCGGAACAGCCCAAATCCACTGATTCTTTCTAGCTGCACCATCACCGTTTACATAAACGATTTGGCTACTGCTAGCATTTGCCGGCATCATAATGGAATCAGATCCAACAGTCTTCTTCTTTGCATTGGACCAATCTTCAATCATACGACCATCCTGACCGAAATAGTAGGTTTCGCCGTTAATGGTCTTCTTACCATTCTTGGTAATCTTTCCATTGTCATCAAAATGGAACCAAGCAGTAACCTCATCTCCGTCGGACTTAACTACAGAGAGCTGAACCCAACCATGCTGAGCGGATCCGTCATCAAATCCACCGTAGTAGTACTTTGCATCCTTCCAAGCATCATCGCCGGTTACAAGGGTAGCAGTCTCACCTAACCAGCCATAGAGCATATAACCCTCAGCATCGAAAAGATACTTCTTGCCGTTGATGGTTCTGATATCGGAGATAGTCAACTTCTCAGTAGAATCTCTATAAGCCTTACCGTCAGCACCGAAGTACATCCATCTGTGATCTGCCTCTGTGTCATCAGACTCTACATCGAATGCAACCCACTGGTTGGTAACCATAGCACCGTCCTGGTTTACATAGTAGAAATCGTTGTTGTTCTGAACAACTTCGTTCATAGCCATGTTTCCATCGGAACCAAGGTAGAACCAATAGTCTCCGGACTTTCTCCAAGCATCAGCGATTGGATTTCCTTCGTTATCTAAATACTGCCAGTTTCCTGTTGTGTTGTTCCAGCCAGCAGCGAATGTAACTGCAGATGCGCCGATAGCCAGTAAAGCTGTTGCAGATAAAGCTGCAACTAATTTTGTTTGCTTTCTCATAATAAATGCACTCTCCTTTTAAATTCATGGAATAATCCAAGTTGCGTGACGATTATAAACCCTTTTCTTCATCGATTCAAGTTTTTTATAAACAAAAGAACAATTTTCTTCTGTTTTTAAGGGTTTTTCCTCGTGACTACCTCAATATAGCGTAAGTCTATTCATATGTCTATTACAAAGCGTAAACGAATTATTACGAAG
>CAUTEL010000026.1:0-11242 GCA_963537185.1 uncultured Oribacterium sp.
GGGGAAGATTATGGAAGCTTTATTATCAATGAAAAATATAAAGAAATCTTTCTCCGGAGTAGCTGCACTGAAAAATGCCGAGTTGGAACTGAATAAGGGAGAGGTAGTGGCTCTCATGGGAGAGAACGGTGCCGGAAAATCCACTCTTATGAAGATTCTGACAGGAATATATTCAAAGGATGAAGGAACAATTCACTTTGAAGGGAAAGAAGTAGAGTATAAAAATGTTTCCGAGTCGGAAGCAGCCGGAATCGCTATTGTTCATCAGGAATTAAATATGATGAATGATTTGACAGTAGCACAGAATCTTTTCATCGGACAGGAACGCATGAACGGTTTCTTCATTAATGATAGGAAGATGGAAAAGGATGCGGAAGAACTCTTCAAGAAATTGAATGTAGACATCAATCCCGGTGCAAAAATTGGAGAGCTTACAGTAGGAAAGCAGCAAATGGTTGAGATTGCAAAGGCGATATCCACCAATGCGAAGGTTATTGTTTTTGATGAGCCTACAGCTGCATTAAGTACTTCCGAGATTGAAGAGCTCTTCAAGGTTATCCGCGATTTACGGGAAAAGGGAACCGGTATCATTTATATCTCTCACAGAATGGATGAAATCAATGTCATTTCCGATAGAGTTACGGTTATGCGTGACGGAGAGTATGTAGGGACCTTGATTACCAAGGACTGCACAAAGGACGATATCATCAAGCTCATGGTTGGAAGAACCGTATTTATGGAGCCGAAGACGGAGTCTGCAGTCAAGGAAGGTGCGGAAGTCGTACTGAAGTGTGAACACCTTAGCCGAGGAAAAGCGGTAAAGGATGTTTCCTTTGAACTCCGAAAAGGTGAAATTCTGGGCTTCTCCGGTCTTATGGGAGCGGGAAGAACCGAGGTGGCAAGACTGCTCTTCGGTGCGGATAAGAGAGATTCCGGAAAGATTTATGTCCACGGAAAAGAACTGGACATTCAGTCTACGGTAGATGCGGTTAAAGCAGGAATAGGCTATCTCTCCGAGGACAGAAAGCGTTACGGACTTTTGGTTGATAAGTCGGTAGAGGAAAATACCTGTCTGGCATCCTTGGAAAAATTCGATAAGGGACTTTTCATCGATGAGAAGAGATGTAAGGAAGTCAGTGAAAAGTATGTAGAAGAATTAAGAACTAAAACACCCGGTGTTTCCCAGATTATCAAGAAGCTTTCCGGTGGAAACCAGCAGAAGGTAGTTATTGCGAAGTGGCTCTTAAAGGATTCGGATATCCTGATTTTCGATGAACCGACAAGAGGAATTGATGTAGGTGCAAAGAGCGAAATCTATGAGCTTATGGAAAAACTGGTATCGGAAGGGAAATCCATTATCATGATTTCTTCCGAGTTACCTGAGATTTTAAGAATGAGCGACCGAATCATCGTAATGTGTGAAGGTAGAGTGACAGGTTGCTTGGATATTGCAGAAGTCAATCAGGAGACCATTATGACTTGTGCTACAGATAGACAGGGGGACTAAAGGTGAAGATTAAAAAGCTTTTTTCAAATCAGCAGGCAGTGGTTATTGCTGCACTCATCGTTATATGCGTGGTTTTCTCGCTACTTACCGATAAATTTTTACAGGGAACCACCTTTACCAACATTTCCAAGTCCGCGTACTATGTAGCATTTATGGCAATCGGTGTAACCTTTGTTATTTCTACCGGCGGAATCGACTTGTCCATCGGAACCGTAGCCATCTGCAGTGCTCTAATCGGCGGAACGCTTATGGAGGGGGGCCTTCCCATGCCGCTCGTACTCCTTGTGATTCTTGTATGCGGTTCTTTATTCGGTTTAATTAACGGAATTTTGGTATCCCGCTTGGAATTACCTGCATTTATTGCTACACTGGGAACGATGATGGTTTCCAGAGGACTCGGCTCCATCGTTTCGAAGACAAAGACTATTTCCTTCCCGCAGGGAACTGCTGAAGGTGCTTGGTTCAGAGAAATCTTCATGGTAACAAAGGAAGGGGGACTCTTCCCGAAAAACTTTCCCACAGGCTTCCTGCTTCTTGCCTTCTGTGCAGCCGTTATGGCGGTGGTTTTAAATAAAACCAAGACAGGAAGATACATTTTATCCATCGGTTCCAACAAGGAAGCTACCAGACTTTCCGGAATCAATGTAAAGAAGTATGAAACACTGGCTTACGTATTTTCAGGATTTTTCGCAGCACTTGCCGGAATCGCTTATGTAGCGGTATTCTCTACGGCACAGCCCAATACCGGAAACGGGTTTGAGCTCGATGCCATTGCCGGCGTAGTAATCGGAGGAACATCTCTTTCCGGAGGTGTAGGCTCCATCTTAGGAACTATCATCGGTGTATTCATCATGACTGTACTAAAAATCGGCTTCCCCTATATCGGGGTACAGTCACACTACCAGCTCTTTATCACAGGAATCATTTTAGTGTTTGCTGTGTATATGGATATCCTAAATAGGAAAAGAAAGGTTTAAGGAGGAAAGAAAAATGAAAAAAAGAATCATGGCAGTTGCACTGGCGGGCGTAATGGCTCTGTCTCTCGCAGCATGTGGAGGTTCCGCAGCTAAGTCTGAGGGAACAAAGGCAGCAGAGGGAACAACTGCAGCAGCAAAGGAAGAAAAGACCGAGGAAAAGGCAGCTGACGGTGAAGCAATGAAGATCAACGTTATCGCTAAGGGCTTCCAGCACCAGTTCTGGAAGGCAGTAGAGAAGGGCGCTATGCAGGCAGGAAGTGAGTTCAATGCAGAGGTTTCCTTCCAGGGACCGGACAACGAGTCCGCTATTGCTCAGCAGGTTGAGTACTTGGATGCAGCTATTGCACAGAAGCCGACAGCAATCTGTCTTGCAGCTCTGGATACCAAGGCTTGTATCGGTTCTATCCAGAATGCTATGGATAAGAATATTCCTATCATCGGATTCGACTCCGGTGTTCCTGATGCTCCGGAAGGCGCTATTAAGGCAAACGCTTCCACCAACAACTATGAGGCAGGAAAGCTTGCTGCAAAAGAAACTTATGCTTTAATTAAGGATAAGGTTGAAGGTGCAACAGATGTTGTAAGAATCGGTGTAGTAGCGCAGGAGTCCAACTCTCAGTCTATCGTTGAGAGAACAAAGGGATTTGTTGAGGCTATGACAGAACTCATCGGTGCTGATAAGGTATCCGTAGAGGGACATGACAGCTTAAAGAATGAGAAGTCCGGTGCTAAGGTTATCATCGATGTAGGTATCCCCGCAGAAGTTAAGGACGCAGACGGAGCAGCAGTTGCTTCCGCTATCTTAGAGAAGTCCGACCTCATCGCTATCTACGGTTCCAACGAGTTCGCAGCAAACGCTATTATCACAGCTAACGAAGGTCTGGACAAGATCGGCGAGGGTAAGGTAGTTGCAGTTGGTTTCGACGCAGGAAGCAAGCAGTTACAGGCTATCAGAGACGGTTTATTTGCAGGTTCCGTTACTCAGGATCCCGTACAGATCGGCTACAAGGCAGTTGAGCTTGCAGTTAAGGCAGCAAAGGGTGAGTCCGTTTCCGATGTAGATACTGGCGCTCTTTGGTACAACAAGGACAATATGGCAGACGAGAAGATCGCTCCATGTCTTTATGAGTAAACAAGCTGTCTCAGGCTTCGCCTGCGCCACTTGTTAAGAATTGCACGCTTTGCGAGCGATATCGGTTATGAATGAAATATCATGCGACTAAGCACGATATTTGAATAAGAGCACTTTACAAACGAGGTATTACATTTCCGTGATACCTCGTTTGTCAAAGGAAAAGAAGGGGAATATAAAATGTTAAAAGGGATACCTGCCATTCTTTCTCCGGAATTATTAAAGCGTTTATGTGAAATGGGACATTCCGATAAGCTACTTATTGCAGACGGAAACTTTCCGACACACACAGTAGGAGAAAATGCGCATATCGTAAGAATGGACGGACACGGTGTATGTGAGATTTTGGATGCTGTTTTACAGCTTTTCCCGCTGGACACTTACACAGAGCGTCCGGTGAGCATTATGGAGAAGGTGCCGGGAGATACGGTGGCTACCCCCATTTGGGATGAGTTTAAAAACATTGTGGCAAGGTATGATTCCAGGGAAGACGCAATCGGAAGTATTGAACGCTTTGCTTTCTACGAAGAGGCAAGGAAGTCGTATCTGATTATTGCTACATCGGAAAAAGCTCTCTACGGCAATATTATGTTGCAAAAGGGCGTTGTGTAGACGGGAACATATATTTGAGTATATTTACTTTATAAGGAGGATAATTATGGCTAACAAAATTGTACTGAATGAAGTATCTTACCATGGAAAAGGCGCAATCTTAAGCGTGACAGAGGAAGCAAAGAGTCGTGGTTTCAAGAAGGCTTTTGTTTGTTCCGATCCGGATTTAATCAAGTTTAATGTAACAAAGAAGGTAACAGATTTACTGGATAAGGAAGGCCTGTCCTATGAAATCTATTCCGATATTAAGGCAAACCCGACTATTGAGAATGTACAGAACGGTGTAGCTGCATTTAAGAAGTCCGGTGCAGATTATATCATCGCTATCGGTGGCGGTTCCTCCATGGATACCTCCAAGGCTATCGGCATCATCATTGCCAATCCGGAGTTTGAGGATGTAAGAAGCTTAGAGGGACTTTCCGCTACAAAGAAGCCTTCCGTACCTATATTTGCTATCCCGACAACGGCAGGAACCGCTGCAGAGGTTACCATTAACTATGTTATCACTGATGTGGAGAAGAAGAGAAAGTTCGTTTGCGTAGACCCGCATGATATCCCCGTTGTAGCTTTCGTGGATCCCGACATGATGTCCAGTATGCCTAAAGGACTTACCGCATCTACCGGTATGGATGCTCTTACTCATGCTATCGAGGGCTATACCACTAAGGGTGCAAATATCATCACTGATATGTTTAACTTAAAGTCGATTGAGCTTATTGCAAAGTCTCTTCGCGGTGCAGTAGAAAACACGGCTGAGGGAAGAGAGGGTATGGCACTTGGCCAGTACCTTACCGGTATGGGCTTCTCCAACTGCGGTCTGGGTATTGTGCACTCCATGGCACACGGCTTAGGTGCTCTTTATGATACACCGCACGGTGTAGCTAACGCGATCATTCTTCCTACCGTTATGGAATACAATAAGGAAGCTGTAGGAGAGAAGTTAAGAGAAGTAGCCAAGGCTATGGGCGTTCCCGGTACAGAGAACATGAGTAAGGAAGAGTACCAGAAGGCAGCTATCGATGCTGTTAAGAAACTTGCTGAGGATGTAGGAATTCCAAAGGATTTAAAGAACATCGTAAAGCCGGAGGATGTGGATTTCTTATCTCAGTCCGCAATGGATGATGCTTGCAGACCCGGAAACCCGAGAGATCCGAAGTTTGAGGAAATTAAAGAGCTTTTCTTACAGTTAATGTAAAATAAAGCATTAGAAAATACCGTGCAATTTCAGCACGGTATTTTTTAATCCGTTTTTCCAAGAGATTATTTCCTCAAAGTAAAATAGAGTAAAGATTTTGTCAGTTCAAGTTCCTATGCAAAAGAGAAAAAATTTGCTAAACTAGCTTGTAAATATTTACTCATTGCGTGTTAGAAAACATGGAGGGCAAATGAAAAACTATGATGTAGCCATCGTCGGTGCGGGACCCGGAGGAATTTATGCAGCCTATGAGCTGAAAAAAAAGGACCCCGCTCTTTCTGTTGTTGTGTTAGAGGCAGGGCACAGCCTGGAAAAAAGACATTGTCCCATAGACGGAAAGAAGATTAAAAGCTGTATTTCCTGCAAGAGCTGTTCAATCATGAGCGGCTTCGGCGGAGCAGGTGCATTTTCCGACGGAAAATATAATATTACAAACGATTTTGGCGGCACTCTATACGAATATATAGGAAAAGAAGAAGCCCTCTCACTAATGAAATATGTTGATGAGATCAATATGGAAAACGGAGGAGAAGGCACCAGACTTTTCTCTACTGCCGGAACCAAGTTCAAGAAGCTTTGTATGCAGAATCGCTTGAAGCTTCTCGATGCCTCCGTTCGTCATTTGGGAACGGATATCAACTATGTGGTTTTGGAAAATCTCTATGCGAAGCTGAAAGAAGAAGTGGATTTTCAATTCGACACGGCGGTTGAAAAAATCGAAATTCTCGGAAGACGGGAGACAAAAGCTTCAGGAGAGGAGAAGACTAAGGCTGAGGCAATGCTCTCCAAGATGGACTGTGACGGCTTTGTTCTACATACAAAAAAAGAAAAATTCTACGCTAAGAAATGTATTGTTTCCGTAGGACGATCCGGCAGCAAGTGGATGGAGTCGGTTTGTGATGATTTGGGTATTCCGACAAAGTCCAACCGAGTGGATATCGGTGTCAGAGTGGAGCTTCCCGCCGTTATTTTCTCTCACTTAACCGATGAGCTCTATGAAAGTAAGATTGTGTATCGGACGGAGCTTTTTGAGGATAATGTACGAACCTTCTGTATGAATCCGAACGGAATCGTAGTTAATGAAAATACGAACGGCATAGTAACCGTAAACGGACACAGCTATGAAGGGGAAGAGAAGCATACGGAAAATACCAATTTTGCACTTCTTGTGGCAAAGCATTTCTCTGAGCCCTTTAAGGATAGTAACGGTTACGGAGAAAGTATTGCGCGTCTCTCCAACATGCTGGGAGGAGGCGTGATTGTGCAACGCTTCGGAGACCTTGTAAGAGGAAGAAGAAGTAATCAGAAGCGTATTGAAGAGGGACTGGTGCAGCCTACACTGCAGGCAACACCGGGAGATTTAAGTCTGGTACTGCCAAAGCGTATTTTGGACGGTATCATGGAAATGATTTATGCTTTGGATAAGATTGCACCCGGTACGGCAAATGAAGACACCTTGCTCTACGGTGTAGAGGTCAAGTTCTATAACATGGAAGTGGCACTGGATGAGCATTTGGAATCGAATTGCAGAGGTCTTTATGTTATAGGGGACGGTTCAGGAGTAACCCATTCCCTTTCCCATGCCTCCGCATCCGGCATTTTTGTGGCAAGAGAAATTGCAGAGAAGATAAAGAAATAATTACTTTTAAGATTTACGGGGACTAAAGGGAATTTAGCCTAAAATTCATAAAACTAAGCGGAAAGGGGGAGAAGGTCTGTGCGTATTTTTATGGCGCGACATGGAGAAACGGATTGGAATGTGGAGCGAAGAATTCAGGGCAGTACTGATATCCCCTTAAATGAAAACGGTATTCGACAGGCTCATTCTCTCGCCGGCTATTTAGAACGACAGGTTGTGGGAAAAGGGGGAACTATTACTCACATTTTTACCAGTCCCTTGGAGAGAGCAAAAGAGACTGCGGAAATTGTGGGAGCTCGTCTTCATGTTCCGGTAGAAGCTGTTTCCGGACTGGAGGAAATGAACTTTGGGATTTGCGAGGGAAAAAGCTGGCTGGAGGCAAAGGCCATGTACCCGCAAGAACTTTCCGAGTGGGAAGAAAATAAGCGTGAGCGAAGGATACTCGGGGGAGAATCCTATCAGGATGTATTGGACCGCTTTTTCTCTGCCTATAAGATTATGAAAAGAAGACTTTCTTTGGCTGAACTGGACGGAGAGAAAGATAATAATATTCTTATCATTACGCATGGTGCGGTAATCATGTTACTTTTGTCTTTACGAGACGGTTATTCCTTTTCCGACAGTTTCCTGCGAGTCCGTGTGGAAAATGCGAGAGCCTATGCCTTTGAGGCGGAGGATATGGAAAGGATTATGCTAAAGCTTTGAGTACAAAAACAGAAGGAAAAGAAGATGAATAAAAAGAAAATCATGGAAGAACTCCTGGAGGAGAATCGACAGATTAACCGGAATATAGTCCACTTAGGTAATTTGACAGGACTCCTGATTCTTATGGAAGGCATGAAGGAGGCGAAAAGAGAACGAAACAAGGGAGTGCTTACCCTACTTAAGCCGGCACTTTTTTTGGTGATGCTTATAGAGCTCTTTTTGACGGCAATGAATATCTGCGAGATTGCAGAGAAGTTCAGGGAGAAAAGGGCAGAGAGAGAAGAAGAGGAATTTTAGTGGATTTATCAATATTTTTTACTATTGGAAGTGCCTATCTTTGGATTCTAAATCTCTTAAGCTTCTTTCTCTATGGGCTGGACAAATATAGGGCAATCCATAATCAGTGGAGAATTCCGGAAAGACTGCTTCTTCTCTTGGCGGTTTTAGGAGGAGCTTTTGGAGCGCTTTTTGCCATGCGTCTTTTTCGGCATAAGACGAAAAAGACAAAATTTAAGCTTCTGATTCCCCTTTTTTGTCTGCTATGGGGAGCTCTGCTCTGGAGAGGCTTGTAAAAATGAAAAAAATAGATTTTTGGGCTATAAGTTTAGTAAAAAGACTTATAGTCTTTTGTTTTATTGCCGACTGTTTTATAAGAGAAGAAGAAATAGGGGTGTTGCAGGCAAAAATGCATGCCGAATTCGGTATTTTGGATAAACGAAATACGGATTTCGGTATTGGCAATAAAGGAGGTAATATGTTACCAAATGTAAAAGGGATAGGCGAGTCCTATCAAAACAAGATTTTTGGACATACTAAGAAAGAGGCGGAGAAGAAGGGAAGCTCCTCAGTTTCTAAGAATGCGGCAGACAAGGAAGTGGCCACTGAACAGGTTCCGGTAAGCGGAGATTTAAAAACGGATAAACTCAGCCTATCCTCCGTGGCAAATAAAAAGACGGAGAAAAAGGAAGCACTCACTCCTGAGGATCAGCTTTCCGATAAGGCGAAGGATTATCTTGCCAAGCTAAGAAAAAGCCGTAAAAATGTCGATTTCCGAATTTCGGAGAAAGGCATGGAGAACAATTATTTGGCAAAAAAGACCAATAAAGAGTTCACCATTGTGCTGACAAATGAAGAAATTGAAAAAATGGCTACTGATAAAGCCTTTGAAAAGAAACAGCTCTATATCATCGATAAAACCATGAAGGATATGCTGAAGGCTTCTCTCGGACTTGGTGAGGACAACGGTAGCGGAAAGACCAATACCTCAGACATAAAGGATATTGCTCTTAAGTTAAAGGAGGACGGCTCTACGGAGCTTATTGCGAGTCTCGAAAAGAGCTCTAAGTCTGCAAAGCGGATAGCTGCAGAGAAAGCAAAGAAGAGAGAGACGGAGAAGCTGGAAGAAAAGCGTCTTGAGAAGAAGCAAGCCGCAGAAAAAGATAAGAAAAAAATTGCAGACAAGTCGGAAGAAAAGAAAAGTGAAAAAGAGACGGTAAAGAGAGTCGAAGTAAAGGCAAATACAATAGAAGAGCTTGTAGAAAAAATGAAGAATATAGACTGGGATAAGATTCCGGAGACAGAAAAGGATTCGGAATAAAATCGAAACAGGCTTAGCATTTCCATTATAAAAAAGAGAGAGGCATGATGTGTACCTACCTCCCAATCATTAGATTTTAGGTCTAGCTTTTTGGGGGTCGGTACATGAGCCTCTCTTTTTTACTTATGTTCTATCGCTCATGTAGCATGAGCGATAGCGTTAACGAGTATCTCTCAAAAAATCTGTGATATCTCTCATTTCAAACTAATCCAATTCAGAGTAACAGATCTTATATCCTGTTTCCAGAATCTCTACAACCTGCTCGATTTCCCCGTGGGGATCAGAGATAGAGAAGGAATCCGCCTTTCCCTTATCCTCTTGAAAAAATCGTACGGCTGTTCCGCAGGAAGAGCTAAGGTCTCTGGGGACCGGCTGCAGGAGAGCATTTTTCCCTTCCTTCAGCTTTTCTCTATGAAAACGCACTGCCCCAAAATGGCTATGAAATGTAGCAATATATTCTCTTAACATATTATTTCCTTGTGAGAGTTACTAAAAACTCTTCATCGTTCTCTTTCTTGTATTCCGCATCGTAGCCTGCAGAATTGGCAAAGCGGGAAACATTTTCCACACAGGCCATATTATCGGTTAAAAGAGTATACTGTGCCTCATGTGTTTTTTCTACGGCATTCTTAATCAGAATAACAGGCTGCGGACAGGAAAGTCCTCTTGCATCAATCATCTGTTAGCTCCTTTCTGTCCCTGTGGACTCTTTCTTAAAAAATGTATTTGCTGCGGCAATTACAAGTAAAACAACAAGACCGACAATTACAGCGATTTTTCCGTTTTCAGTCGGGCCCTTTCCGGATGCGGCAAGGCCGAAGTTATGGCAGAACGCTGCACCTACCAAAAGGCCGAGATAAGTGATAGCTGAGTCGGTGTTTCCTTCTCCGGTCATAACCATTTGACGAAGCGGGCAGCCTCCAAGGAGACAACAACCAAAACCGGCAAGAAGCATACCCAGGAAATTCCATAAAGAGTCGTTATGTGCAACGGGCTGCTCAAGGAATCCGGGGTGGAACTTTCCGAAAATAAGATTGCCGATTAAGGCGGTAACAAAAATCATACAGAATCCGATTAAAAGCTTTGGCTCACGGAAAAGAATAATATCGCGGAAGCCTCCCACCATGCAAAGTCTGGTGTACTGTGCCAATGCACCAACGATAAGTCCTGCAAGAAGAGAAACAATGATTGCAGCGTGCTTTGCCCCGGGGCCTTCAGCGGTAAAAAAGATAAAAGCGGGAGCGACAAATACAAGAATAAGAAGAACAATCTGTGCAGCGGGTAAAGCCAAAGCCTCTCCTTTATTTTGCTTATAGGTTCTCTTTAGCGAGTAGCCTCTCTTTAAGAAGAATACACCGACTACAATTCCCGCAACGAAACCGAAAAGTCCCACAATGGCATTGAAGTCTCCTCCTGCGAGACGAAGTACCATGCGGAAAGGGCATCCTAAAAACATCAGACAGCCGATCATGACAAAAAAACCGATAAAAAAGCGTGTGACGGGAGAAGAACCGCCTCTGGGGGAGAACTCTCCTCTTGCCATGGAAAGAGCCATGGAGCCGAGAATAAGACCGATGATTTCCGGACGGATATACTGCACAGGCTCCGCTCTGTGGAGTCCCAGTCCGCCTGCCGTATCTCGAATGAAACAAGCCAAACAAAATCCCATGTTGGCAGGATTTCCCAGCAGCACCAGGCCTACCGAGATGATTCCGATGATTCCACCGGCAATAGCGATGTGAATCCTCTCTGCTTTAAAATTCATTTTCCCTCCTTCGCCCTGATAGGGGCATGACATAATTCATAAAATCTAAGACAGTATAACATGAAAGAACAGCTGTAATTATTGCATTATCGTACTAGTGGAGAGACTTATAG
>CAUTEL010000027.1:0-11106 GCA_963537185.1 uncultured Oribacterium sp.
AAGTATTGCTATCTCCAATGCTCCTGTAATGCTGAAGGAGGGCAGCAAACTGACCCATCCCTTCATTTTTGTCAAAAAATTCACTTTATTCTCCCTTCTCCACCCTGCTTTCGGGACTTCTCTTATTCAGATTTGCTCTTTTTTTTGGGAATGGCCTTTACATAATAGTAATAGCCGTCATCCTCAAACTGAACAAATTCCGTCCCTCGATAATCCGCATCCCTAAAGAAAAATAATACACAGAATGCCAAAACTGCGGAAAAAAGATAAGAAACCAAGGCCAAACCCAAGTTCAGCTTTAAGGCTAAAGCAGTATACATAGCAAACAAAAGCACTTCCAATATTAAGCCAGAAACAAGAGCCAGTTCCCAGGAATAGTTAAAGCTGAAATTTCTTATGATATACATAGCCAGGGCGGCCAAGCAAAAAATAAGAAGTACAAGCATAAGCTCCTTATTCTTCACAAAGGGAGAAATCTTCTGTGAAAATCCTTCAAATTGTTCCAAAAGGTCTCCTCCAAGTGTAAGCTGCTCCTTATATTCCCGTATAAATTTCAGAAAGTAATAAACCATAACTCCCAAGCCCAAAGAAAGAACTGCAGGAAGTCCCATAGTTAAGCCTACAAGCAAGGGCAAAAAATAAGGTATGCCAAGAAAAAAGCAAAGAGGCATGGCTGCCAGTAAGACTGCATACTTTCCCCTTACACTGCTTTGTATCAGAAAAACAAAAACAAAAAACACCAAGGCTATCCCTAAAAGTAAGAAGGATTTTAAATAGAAAAAGTACAATAAATAAATTCCCGCAAGGCAAGGGAAAAAAGAGAAGGGTAGGAAGAAGGACAATAAGGAAAGCAAGAGAATCACCATAGGATTCGCCATTTTCCCTTCTATTTGAAGATAACGGCAAAGGAGAAAAAGAAGGAGCATAGAAAAGAGAGAACGAAAAACAGGGACTAGCCAATAATCGTTTCTCCCATATATTCTCTGTAATTCTTCTTTGAAGCTCCTTAACGTATCCATTTCTTTCCTCTCCTACTCGTCCAGCCAATCTTCCTCATCCAACCACTCCGAGCTCTGCTCCGATGTGACAGTAAAGCTCTTTTTTCGGGCAGTATTTTTTTCTTCCGGATAGAAGCGCTCTTTCTCCAAGGACTCTTTTCTCTCTTCTACGCTTCGAGTTTTACTGAATAAGGGTGTGACTTCAAGTTTTTCACCCTCTTTGTTCATTTGTAAAATCACATCCTCCGCCTTCTTCCTGACGGCTTGCTCCCTTAAGATTTTCTCGGAGCCTTCTTCTCGTGCCTTTCGTCTTTCTTTTCCGGAGCCAAGACTCAAAGATAAAATCTCCTCTAGGCCTTGCTCATATCTGTCTCTCTCCTCCACCGCATTTTCATAAGAAAAATAGGAAAAGAAAAGAAATAATGCCACTGTTACAGTTAATCCAATCAAATATACAACAATGGTTCTTCTGCCAAGATCTACCAGAAACTGAAAGCTCATTTTAAAAATCAATTCCTCTCCCTGCATGAGAATATACAGGAAGAAAAGGAGAATATACACCGCAGTAAAGCGAATGATTCCTCTTAAAATACGGTTTGAAATGTAGTCTTCCCGATAATAGCTGGCAGCCTCCGAGGCTTCTCCCCCCTTGTGCTTTTCATAGATAGCCAGCTTTGTCATAGCTATAATCTTGTTTTGCTTTAGCATCAATATCCCCTCGCGTTTCTGGCACGCTCTGCGTAAGGAGAGCTCGGAAATTCTCCTACAACGGCATCAAAATTCTGGTTTGCCTCCGTTGTATTGCCCATACTTTGTTGCAATCTTGCCAACAAGAATAAATTCTCCGCCTCCCGTCTGATTTTTACACTCCAGGTATAATACTGTAAAGCTTCGCTCGTTCTTCCCGCATTCCAGGCAGTTGTCCCGAGCTCCTGCAAACGAAGATAGACATTTCCCTCCATCTGGGACTTCACGGAATTCAACATATTTTGCAAACTCTCATCCGTGATGCTGCTTTGATCCAAATTGGCATATGCTTCTGCAGCAGTCAAAATATTCCCCGAAGAAAGCGCGTTGTTAATTGTAACCAAGCTCTGATACTGCGCCATAAAGGAGGCATTTTGATTCTCATAGCGGTCCAGATTCTCTTTCACACTGTCATAGTCCTTTTGCAGTCTCGTATTTTCTTCCTGCATATTGCTCAGCTTTTGATTCGCCGCATCCAGCTTCTCGGTATACGCAATTAACTCCTGATTATTTTTCGTATTGGCACTGCGAATCCCTGCCGGAAGCATCAGAAGATAATAGACAAACAGGCCTATAACCGCTCCCAAAATAAGAAGCAGAGAGACGGACCAGGGAGATAGCTGCTTAATCTCCTGGGGCATCATAATATCATCGTCTATCATTTTTCTGTGAGAAAAGACATTTCGGAGTCTATTCTGCTCAATCTCGGCCCTTCCGGTATTTTTCTTTACTATATCCATAAGAACCAAGGCTTTCGGGTTATTTCTATCAATCTTCAAAACCAAATACAGGCTTTTTCCGGCCTTTACCCAGTCATTTCTCTTCATGTAAAGAAGTGCCAAGAGAATGTGCGCCTTCACATAATTGGGACTATCCTCTATTACTTGATTTAGCTGAAAAACCGCCAAATCCTCATTATTATGCTGTGCATAGTCCAAGGCCTGATTATATCTTTTTACATTATCGGAGCAGATACGAAGAATCGCCGGCTTTCTTTGAATCTCATCCAAATAATAATCGGCAAGATTGTCCTCCGGCAAAAGGTTCATACTGATAACCCATTGTACAAGAGCATCCGCCACTTCCCCCATTTCAAAGAAAATAAGCCCCAGCAGATTTCTAGCCTCTCTTTGATACTTATCATAATGCAAGGCCTTCTTTAAAAGTTCCGCCGCACCGCTTAAATCCCTTAGTCTCGCCCTTTCCAGCCCCAAGTTGTAATAGCAATTGGCAATTCGCTCTAAGGTGACATCATATTTCATGGAGTATTCCCCTTTTTCATGGCATCTTCAAAAAGCTGTGTCATGAGATCGTTCATATCAGTTAAATCCACCTTTAAAATAGCATCCTCCAGCTGATCCACATCCAAACTCGGTTTAAATCTTTGAATTTCTTCTTCAAAGTCTATCATATTACTCCTTTTAAGAAAGTGATTTTACATCCCTACTCTATCTATGAACAATCTGTGAAAGCGTCTTGACTCCCGCTTCACTATCCTATACACTCCATAAATCATGAAACAACGGCGTATCATCGTTAGATTCTAGCATAAGTTATATAGTCATTCAAGCAAGGTAGAAAGGGAAATATGGAAAGTTTTATTACATTTTTTACGCAAAGTTTAGGAAGGTTCCTTTCCAAAGAAATAATGATTTTTCTTTTGTCCATGATGCCTGTATTGGAGCTTAGAGGAGGGATGCTTGCGGCCTCTTTGCTAAAAATCCCCTACCTGCAGGCCTTGGTTTTATCTATCATCGGAAATATCCTGCCCATTCCCTTCGTGCTTTTCTTTTTTTCCAAAGTTGTTTCTTTTTTGGAAAAATCCGCTCGTACAAAGCCGCTTGCCGAATGGTTTCGTAATAAAGTCGATACCCACAGGGAAAGTGTGGAAAAATATGATTTCTGGGGACTGGTCCTCTTTGTCGGTATTCCCCTTCCGGGTACGGGAGGATGGACCGGTGCCATGATTGCCAGTTTGTTAAAGATGAATAGAAAGAAATCTCTCCTTGCCATCTTTCTGGGACTGCTTCTCGCAAGCTGCATTATGTCACTGATAAGCTATGGTCTTCTTTCCAAGCTTGTCTCTTAATTTTCTCAAAGCTCGTCTATCCTATTCTCAGAGAAGTCCGAAGAAGAGGTGCGTGTTTCTCCTATAATCTCCTCATAGCCCTTTAAAGCCGCAAAGGAAAAGAACTGCACCGCCCTATGAGAAAGGCTGCTCCTTTTCCTATATAGAGGAAAGGGGTAGGGATACGCAATCCAGCTTTCATACTTGCTCTTCTCTTTATATTCCACTGCTATGTCCTCCTATCTGCTTATTTCTCTCCCGCCCTCTGGCGCCGTCCATATATTGGTAAGCCTTCAAAATGGCGTTTTTTCCATACTTATGCATAACACGAAGAGAGGCTTCTCTTGCCTTATCTCTTTTTTCCTCACTATATTGTTCACTATCTTCTCTTTGTCCTTCTTTTTCCTTTTCTGAAAAGTAGGTAAATAAATCGATCTGTCCTATCTCTCCCTTTTCAACAGGCTGAACATCCTCCGCTGACAAGGTGATTTTTTTGAGGGAAAGACGGGAATCCATGATTTCATCGTAAATCGACAGAATCGCTTCGATAATTTCCTTTTCACCATTTCCCCTTTGCTTTAAATGCCGTATGCCATGAATCCCTCTCGGTACAAATCTCCCGTAGTGATTGATTCTTTTTTCTCCAATATAGGACTCTCCTATATTTTCTCCGTCAAAAGAAAGCGATAAGCTAAGAAGCTCCGTATTCAGCCCCTTTTCCGCAAGCTCAAGGGAGAGAGAGGAAGCCATTTCTTCTGCGACTGTCCTTCCGTTTTTCGTGTTATAGGGGTAAGGCAGAACCTGTCCCGAGGAAATGCTTTTTCTCTCCGCAGTCATTGCGTGAATATCGGAAATTCTGCAGGGCTCATAGCCCCAGGCGTGATCAATCAAATACTCAGCCTGTATCCCGAAAAGCTTATAGAGGAGCGCCTGATTAACCTTCTCCTTTGCTCCTGCAAGAGAAGCCATAGCAAGATCCCCCATGGTGTAGATTCCATAACGCTGAAGACCGGCTTCCGTCCCCTTACCTATTCTCCAAAAATCTGTAAGCGGACGATGATTCCATAGTCTTCTTCTATAGCCTTCTTCCGTAAGAGATACCACGACTGCTTTTCCTCCCGCTGTCGTGGATTTTTTTGCCAAAATATCCATAGCCACCTTGGCAAGGTATAGATTCTCCCCCAAGCCCACAGTAGCTATGATTCCCATCTCAGAGTAGACCTTTTCCGCTATTTCTCCGGCCAACTCCTCCGCAGTTTTCCGGTAAACCTCCGTATACGGTCTAAGGTCAATAAAAACCTCATCTATGGAATAGACATATATATCCTCTTCAGAAACAAATCGCAGGTATATTTCATAAATGCGCCTGCTATACTCCATATAAAGTGCCATTCTTGGAGGTGCCGTAATGTAAGAAAGGGCCAGAAAGGAGTAGGAGGACAAATCCGAAGCCAGACAGGAGCTCCCTACCAATCTTCCTTCGGGGGCGGCTTTTCTTCTTCGATAATTGACTTCCTTTACCCTCTCTATAACCTGAAATAATCTGGCTCTTCCGGGGACTCCCAGCACCTTCAAGGCCGGACTGACCGCAAGACAAATCGTTTTCTCCGTTCTTCCTCCGTCTGCCACCACGAGATAGGCATCCATCGAATTCAAGCCCCTCTCCACACACTCACAAGAGGCATAGAAGGACTTCAAATCTATCGCCATAATTCCACAAGAATCTTTCTTCTCCATCTCTCCTCTCCTTTTTAGAGAGTATATAGCAAAACATATGTTTTGTAAATTGGCTTTGTCAGATTTTTCCATTCCCTAAAATAAATTTTGATCAGCCTCCTTAATCCCCTTTATATAAAAACTGCAAGCTGATACATAAGAGGTTATACGCTTTCTATAGAGAGGATAATAAAAAGAGAAAAGACCTTTCTATGCCTTTTCTCCCGCTTCAATTCTCTCCGCTAAATCCGAAAGATATTCCCATCTCGCCCATTTTTCACTAAGCAGACGCTCCGTTTCTTCCTTTTCCTTCTGCAGCTCCTGCAAGCGGACGAAGTCTCGCGCATTCTCTACGCTGAGTTTGTCCAGCTCCTCTATTTTTTCTTCGAGCATTCCGATGTCGTCTTCTATCGTTTCATAGTCCTTCTTTTCCTGATAACTCATCTTCAGAGCCCGTTCTTTTCTCCAGGACTTTGATTTCCCTTCCTGCTCTACCTGTTTATCCGAATCCTCTCCGCTCTTTCCGTCCTTAGCACCTTGCTTTCTTCCCGAATTCGCTTCCGCGCTGTTTCCCTCTAAACTCTCGGAAAGCAGTGCTACCTGATAGTCCGTATATCCCCCCTCGAACTGACGAATTCTTCCGTTTTCCTGAAAAATAAAGAGGCGATTTACCGTCCTGTCCAGAAAATATCGGTCATGGCTGATCATGAGAACAATTCCGGAAAAATGATCCAGAAAGTCCTCCAAAACCATAAGGCTTGCAATATCCAAATCATTGGTCGGCTCGTCCAAAAAGAGAACGTTCGGCGCGGACATCAGAATGCGAAGAAGATAAAGTCTCCTTTTTTCTCCTCCGGAAAGCTTTCCAATCGGCGCAAACTGCATTTCCGGGGTGAAAAGGAATCGTTCCGCCATCTGTGCCGCAGAGATAAGCCCCTCCGTTGTAGGGAGATAGTCTGCAATATCCTTAATGCTGTCAATCACGCGCTCTTCGTCGTTCAACTCCTCATTTTCCTGCCGAAAATAGGCAATCCGTACAGTCTGCCCTATTTCCACCGTACCGGAGTCCGGAGTAATTTCTCCGAGGATTACCTTCATGAGTGTTGACTTTCCGACTCCGTTTTTTCCGATAATCCCAATTCGGTCATTTCGAAGAAAATTATAGGAAAACTGAGAAAACAGACATTTTTCTTCATAGCTCTTACTGATTTCTTTTAGGAAAATAGTGGACTTTCCAAGTCTTGTATAAATAGAAGAAAGATTTAACTCTTCTTCCTCCGTAGGCCCGTGCATCTCAGAAAGCTTCTCATAGCGATCCAGTCTGGCTTTCTGCTTGGTACTTCTTGCCTTAGCTCCCCTTCTAACCCAAGCAAGCTCTTTTCTTAGAAGGTTCTGTCTTGCCCGCTCCTTGGCCACCTCCGCGGAAAGCCGATTCGCCTTTTCCTCGAGATACTCGTCATATTTACAATCATAGGAAATAAACTCTTCCCTCTCCAGCTCCACAATACGATTACAAACCGTATCTAAAAAATAGCGGTCGTGGCTGACCAAAAGAATACTGCCCTTAAATTGAGAAAGTTTTCCCTCCAGCCACTCGCTAACTTCTTCATCAATGTGGTTAGTCGGCTCATCCAAAAGGAGCAGGTCCGGCTCCACATTTAAAACGGCAAGAAGAGCCAGTTGCTTCTTCTGGCCACCGGAAAGGAGCTTACAGGGGGCATCATAGTCTAGAAGTCCCAGCTCCTGCATGATTTTCTTTCCGAAGGCCTCCTTCTCTTCTTGCGAGTTTTGCAAAGAAAAATTCTTAATGAGGGCCTGTAAGACCGGCTCTTCCTCCGGAAACTTTGTCTCCTGAGAAAGATAGGCAATCTTTAAATTTCGTTTCTTGATAACCGTTCCCCGGTCCAGCTCCTCTTCTCCCGCAATCACGCGAAGAAGGGTGGACTTTCCGCCGCCATTCTTACCGATTAGAGCAAGCTTTTCTCCCTCCTGCATATAAAAGCTTGCATCCCTAAACAAAACTTTATTCTGAAAGCTTTTAGAAGCATTTTCCACATTGAGAATACTGACCGCCATATCTTCCTTTATCCTTTTCTATTTCTACCCGGGTAAATTCCCGAGACTTTTTGTTCCTAACGAGTATCGCTCACAAAATGTACACTATCTTATGTCCTCTTTCCGATACTATACCACACTTATCCTACACCGCAGCTTCTTTAGGCATCTGTAAAAGGCCGGAACCAAAAAAGCATCCGCAAAAATCCAAGCCAGCGGAGAAGCAAAGCAGGCCGCAATATATCCGAATATCGGGATAAAAATAAAGGCCACCAAAGAACGGGCAATCATCTCACTTACTCCGGCAAGCATCGCAAAGCCGGAAAAGCCCATACCTTGAATCGTAAAACGCCAGTTGTTTACAAAAACGAGTGGAATATAAAAGAGAGAATTGGCTACCAAAAATTGCTTCGTCATAGCCAGTACTGCAGTTTCTTTTCCGTCAATGAAAATCTTCGGGATTTCTCCTCCGAAAAGGAAGAGCACGACGCAGATGAACACCGCATAAACGGCCCCCAGCTTTGTGGCCTCCCAAACACCTTCTTCAATTCTCTTGTATTCTCTCGCACCTGCATTCTGTCCGGCATAGGTTGCCATGGTTGCTCCTAAGGCATCAAAAACACAGCAGCAAAATCCGCTGATTCTCTGCCCTGCGGCAATTGCCGCCATCGGTACCGCACCTAATCCGTTTACCGCCGTCTGTAAAACAACGGAGCCTATTGCGGTAATGCTGTACTGAAGTCCCATTGGAACGCCCATAAGAAGGAGCTTCTCATAATAATGTCTTTCCAAGCGAAGCTCCCCCTTTTGAAAATGAAGAATAGGAAATTTCTTCTTCATGTATAAAAGGCAAAGAAGTCCGGAAAGAAGCTGAGAAATAACCGTGGCATAAGCCGGCCCGTCTACCCCGAAACCCAAAAAACGAATGCTCACGAAATCCAAAGCAATATTTAAAAGTGCTGCAAAAACCAGAAAATAAAGCGGTGTTTTCGAATCTCCGAGAGAGCGAATAACTGCGCTTGTCATATTGTATAAAAAGGTAGTGGGAATCCCCAAGAAAATAATGAAAATGTAGTTAAAAGCATAGGAAAAGGTTTCTTCCGGCGTATTCATAAACTGCAAAATACTCTTTGTGGCAAGGCCGATTACACTTGTCATAAGGATGGAAAAAAGAATTGTAAGCCAGAGAATATTTCCCACATATTTTCTAAGCTTTACCTCCTGCTTCGCTCCAAACTTCTGTGCCACCGGAATGGCAAAACCGGAACAAAGGCCGATAACAAAGCCGTTAATCATGAAGCTGATAGCTCCCGTAGAACCCACTCCCGCAAGGGCATTTAAGCCCAGCAACTTACCTACTATAATGGTATCCACCATACTGTAAAACTGCTGAAACAAAGTCCCCAAAAACATGGGTAAGGCAAAACCGATAATTAAACTTATCGGCTTTCCCTTTGTCAAATCTACTGTAACTGTTTTTTTCTTCATTTTCCCCTCTATCTACACAAATTACTATTTAGCTGTAAAGCTCCTTTACTTCTCCGCTTCCATAAGCCTCCAGCAAATCCCATAAATCCTCCATCTGCCGTCTAAGCTCTACTCCCTTATCCGTCTCTCCTATACGAATTCTTCCCTTCATTCTTTCTACCACCTGAATATCGGGGGTATTTTCTTCGCCCTTATGAAAATCCTTATGTTCCGCTAAGGATAGATGCTTGGAATCGTAAATCAAAGTATAGCCGGCAATCCCGGTTTTAGAATGATACGCCTTCGATATCCCGCCGTCAATAATAAACAGCTTTCCGGAAGCCTTAATTGGGCTTTCTCCCTTCTTGCTTTTTACCGGCACGTGTCCATTTATGATATGGGAAAGCTCCGGATTTTCATGAAATTCCTCAATGATTTTATCCACATAGCTTTCCTTTTCAATCCACTTATAGTAGGCATTATAGCTCTCTCTATGACTTTCCGAATCTTCAATGAGGCAATGCTCAAAGGTACACATCTTATCTTTTCCGAAAAGAGGCGACTTCGGACCGCACCAAAGATACCAGAAAAAGTCCGTGGCATAGAGTTTGCCGTTCGGATCCATTTCCCGATTCATAAAATAGGCTTCAATACATTTCTGTTCACAATAGTCCATGAGTCGCTTTCCAAAAACCTCTCCGTCTCTTGTGAATAGAAATTCTCCCTCCTCCGTCATCGGAATGCAGCCGTGATATAAAATATTGTGATTCACTATTTTATACATGGAACCATGGGTAAAGAAAAAATCAATATGCTTTTTTAGCATCTTGGAATGCGTAAAGCTATAGATAAGGCTATCCATGAGCTCCTGCTCTTTTGGGGAAAGCTTATAGGGATCTGCCCAATCAATGGTTGGAAAAAAACAGTCCTTTAAAGGATAGATTTTTCCTTCTACCTCCACTACGCCCTTTTCCAAATCCATTTTATGGAGAAGCATCCTGTGCTCTAAGCCGTACTCCGGATGCCTTCGAATGAGCTGCCCCTCTTCCTTCCACATAATCACGCTGATGGTTTTACACATTTTTGCAGCGAGTTCAGGCTCTACCGAATCGGCAATATTTTTATCCCAAAGGTGCGGATAAAATGAGCTGCAGGGATCCTCCCCATATACCTCCTGCGCAAACATGGATAGGGGACGGAGGTTTATTCCATAGCCGTCCTCCAAAACATCAAAGCTGTTATAGGAGGTGGCAATGCGAAGAACGTTGGCAATGCAGGCCGGATTTCCGGCAAAGGCTCCCATCCAGTCCACATCATGGTTTCCCCACTGAATATCTACATCATGGAAGCACATCAACTCCTCCATAATTCGGTCCGGATGTGGTCCTCTATCAAAAATATCTCCTATAATATGAAGACTATCTATGCTCAAATTTTGAATCAGCTCACAGAGAGCTATGATAAACTCTCTGCCCCTATTTACCTCTAATATTCCTTCTAAAATCTCCTTATGGTAGAGCTTCGTATCTTCCTCTTCATCATGCAAAAGCTCATCAATGGCATAGGCAAATTCCTTCGGAAGCTTCTTTCTCACTTTAGACCTTGTGTACTTGGAAGCAATCTTTAGGCATAGCGCCGTAAGGCGGTGAATGGTAATTTTCTGCCATTCCTTATCCTCCAGAAAAGTATTTCCCTTATCTAAAAAAGTTTCTTTGGGATAATAGATTAGATTTGCCAAACGAAGCTGCTCATCGTCTGCAAGAAAATGAGAAAAAATCTCTTCAATTTTAGATCGAATAACACCGGACGCCGAGCGCATAAGAAAGATAAAGGCCTCACTTTCTCCATGCAAATCCGAAAAGAAATACTCCGTCCCCTTGGGAAGGGCGCAAATCGCCTTTAAATTGATAATCTCTGCCGCCGCCTGATTAGCAGTCGGAAAGGACTTCGCAAGCAAACGAAGATAATCCAAGTCTCTTTTCATACTCTCTCCCGCTCTTCTATGAAATATTCTCGAACTATTTACTCATAACACGTACTTTGATTATTTAATTC
>CAUTEL010000028.1:0-11012 GCA_963537185.1 uncultured Oribacterium sp.
AGATTCCATTGCCAAGTCCTCCAAATGGAAAACGGAAAGTAAATCCATAGCCAAATCATCCATAGCCTTTTCTTTCTTAAAATAATTCGGCAAACGGAAAATACCGTCAAAAAAGCTGTATTTTTGAGAAGCAAAGTAGCCTGCTTTAACATTGTCCAAAACAGACAGCTTGTTGAAAAGGCGAATGTTTTGGAAAGTTCTTGCCACTCCCTCATGGTTAATCTTAATGCAGCTCATTCCCACCAGATTTTTACCGTTCAAAAGGATTTCTCCTGCATTCGGCTTATATACACCGGTAAGAAGATTAAATATCGTAGTTTTTCCTGCACCGTTCGGTCCGATTAAACCATAAAGCTCATTTTTCTTTACGGAAACATGGAAATTATCCACCGCCTTCAGTCCGCCAAAGGAAATCCCCAAAGCATTTACTTCCAATAAATTCATGCCGCCACCTCCTTTTTACGGAACTTTTTTAAAATACTCTTACGCAAAGCAATAAAGTTCGGTGCGGAGGTAAAGAGCATCATAAGAATCAAGATCACTGCATAAATCAGCATTCTGTAGTCATTTAAGGAACGAAGAAGCTCCGGAAGAAGTGTTAAAACCACTGCCGCAAGAATAGAGCCGCGCATATTTCCGATTCCGCCCAAAACCACAAATACCAGAATCATGATGGACTGGTTATAACCGAAGTTCTTCGGAAGTGCCTGAAGAGAGCTTAAATTATGCGCATAGAGTACACCTGCGATACCGGCAAAGGCTGCAGATAGGGAAAAGCAAAGCAGCTTTAATTTGGTAACGGGCAGTCCGATACTCTCGGCAGCAATGCGGTTGTCACGAATTGCCATTACCGCGCGACCTGTTCTGGAGTGAATAAAATGCTGAATAAACAGCATAGAAAGAATAAGAAGGATGATTCCAATAGTAAAATTGCTGTACTTCGGAGTTCCCGTAATTCCCTGTGCCCCCTTTATAATCCATGTTCCGCCCTCTCCTAAGGAAATTGCATTACTGTCCTTTAAGGAAAAATGCCAACCGGCCTTATCTACTCCAAAGTAGAGAGCATTAATTAAGTTTTTGATAATCTCACCGAAAGCCAAGGTCACAATGGCCAGATAGTCCCCCTTTAAACGAAGGACGGGAATACCGATTAAAAAGCCAAGAACTCCTGCCGAAATTGCGCCTACAAAGAGGGCAATAATAAAGAGAGGAACGGAAGGAAGTCCGCTATCTTTTAAGAGCATAGAGCAGGTTGCGGAAGCAAAGGCCCCTACACACATAAAGCCTGCATGTCCGAGAGACAGCTCACCGGAAATTCCCACAACCAGATTTAAGCTGATTGCCAAGATGGAATAAATACAGAGTGGAACCAAAAGTCCCTTCATAAGTGAAGATACGGATCCGGTCTGTAAAAAGAGCTGCACCACAAGATAAACGAGAATAATGATTCCGTAGTTCAGAAAAATCTCTTTAAATTGTTTTAATCTTGATTTATTCATTCTACACCTTCTCCATAATTTTCTTTCCTAAAATGCCGGTAGGCTTAATCAGGAGAACCACAATCAAAACGGAAAACACGATAGCATCAGACAGCTTCGAAGAAATATAAGCCTTAGACAGGTTTTCTAAGATTCCCAGTAAAATACCGCCTAAAAAAGCACCGGGAATAGAACCGATTCCGCCAAGCACCGCAGCGACAAAGGCTTTAATTCCGGGCATTGCTCCCGTAGTCGGGGTAAGGCTCGGATAAGCGGAACAAAGCAGGATTCCCGCTATACTGGCGAGAGCTGAACCAATTGCAAAAGTCATTGCAATTGTCGCATTGACATTAACCCCCATAAGGCTTGCCGCCCCCTTATCTTCGGAAACCGCAAGCATAGCCTGTCCCGCCTTTGTCTTATTGATAAACAGAAGCAGGCATAGCGCAACAATGGCTCCTACTACAATAGTCACTACAGTTTCCCCGGAAATAATGAGATTACCGCCTGCAAGTTTAATCGGAGAAATTTTCACGAAAGAAGTAAAGCTCTTCGGATTCGCACTAAAGAACAATAATGCCAAATTCTGCAGCAAATACGAAACACCTATTGCCGTAATCAGTACCGCAAGGGAGTTGGCATTTCGAAGCGGCTTATAGGCAATGCGTTCAATCAACACACCAAGAGCCGTACAAACCGCCATACTGAGAAGAACCGCTACAGGAATGGGAAGCCCCATCTGATTAAAGGCAATAAAAGCTGTATAACCACCTACCATCAGAATATCTCCATGCGCAAAGTTCAGCATTTTCGCAATTCCATATACCATGGTATAGCCGAGCGCAATGATAGCATAGACAGATCCTAAGCTTATACCACTTAAAAGATATGAAATAAAACTCATCATAGAAAAATTTCTCCTTATCAGTAAGAAAAAGGCAAAGCGAAAGCATTGCCTTTTTCCTTATATCCAAAACTTTAAATCGTTTGGCCAAGCTCTTTCTTTGTGTAAAAGAGTTTTACAAAGTGTTTGTTGCATTTTATTCTACAGACAATTACTCTGCGGAAACATATGCTCCATCTTTAATAATAACAGCCTTCGGTTCCTTATCTACATCACCGGAAGCATCCCACTTCATACCGGATCCTGTAAGACCGTCCAAAGTAAGCTCTGTCATCGTCTTTTCTAAAGCATCTCCCAAATCGGAAACACCCATATCTGGTGTTAAGTTCGCTTTTTCAATAGCTGCTTTTACGATATACACAGCATCATAAGCATCTGCAGCAAACTGAATCGGAGTATCCTTGTACTTCTCTTTGTAGTTCTTTACAAAGTTCACTGTCAGCTCATCCTTTGCATCAGCTGCAAACGGAGTTAAAAGCATCAAACCGTCAGCAAGCTTTGTATCAAAGTTTTCCACATTCAGGATACCGTCCATACCGTCACATCCGAAGAAGGTCGGCTTATAGCCCATGGTATTGGCTTGGGTAAGAACCAAAGCAGCCTCTGTATAATAGAAAGGAAGGAAAACCAAATCAGCACCGGAATCCTTCATTTTCTGCAGCTGCGTGGAGAAATCCTTGTTGGAATCCGCAGTAAACTGCTCATCCGCTACAATTTCCAAGCCCTGCTTCGGTGCCTCTTCCTTAAAGGAATCATGAACACCGGTAGAATAAACATCAGAGGAATCGTAAATGATACCGATCTTGGTTCCCAGCTTATGAGAACCGATATACTCAGCAGACTTTGCACCCTGAGCAGGATCGGAGAAGCATACACGGAATACATTCTTCGGTGCGGTTACTTCCACCGCAGAACCGGACGGAGTCAGTACGAAAAGGTTGTCCGCCTCAGACTCTGTACCTACAGCGATTGCAGGAGAAGAGGTTGTCGGTCCTACAAGAATCTGCATCCCCCAGTCCTTTAAGCTGTTGTAAGCATTGATCGCCTTTTCCTGATCATGCTCATCGTCTTCTTTTTTATATTCAATCTGGTAACCGTTGATACCGCCGTTTGCATTGATTTCCTCAATGGCAAGTTCAGCACCGTTTGTTACGGCCTTGCCGTAAACCGCAGCTGCCCCGGTCAAAGGTCCCTGAGAACCGATTTTCCAAACCTTTCCGTTTGCTTCTCCATTATCGGAAGCCGCTTTTGTCTCATTACCACTCTTTGCATTTCCGCCACATGCCACTAAGGACAAAGCCATAAGTGTAGCCAGGGCAAAACTAATCTGTTTCTTCATTGCAATCCTCCCTTATTTCTTAAAATCTTTCCGTATTATAGGGAAGACTACAAGTCTTGTCAATTCTTTTTATAACATTTTTCATGAAAAGTTTATATCGGTATAACTCATAGGAATATCTGTTATAAAGCAAGAGCTTTCCGGCTTCGACTGCACCAGCTGTGAAGAAAAAAAGAATGTAGCGAATAAATATTCGTACATTCTTCTATAGAATCTCTATTATTTGTCAAAGCTGACAGCAGCACTCTCACTTCTTCGGTCCCTCAGCATGAGGTCGGAAACCGCATCTTTTGCTGCCTTTCCCTCAAAAAGAACTGCATTAACTTCCTTCACAATAGGGAGCTCCACTTGATATTTTTCTCCGAGCTTTTTCGCTGCCTTTGCAGCATATACTCCCTCAACAACCTGCCCTACTTCCTTCATCGCTTCTTCATAGCTTTTTCCCTGCCCGATCAGAATTCCCGCTCTTCTGTTTCGGGAATGCTTGGATGCACAGGTAACAATAAGATCGCCTATTCCGGAAAGTCCGGCAAAGGTTTCCAGATTACAGCCCATAGCCTGACCGAGTCTTGCAATCTCTGCAATGCCGCGAGTAATCAGAGCTGCCATGGTATTATCTCCATATCCGAGTCCATCGGCAATGCCGGCAGCCAGTGCAATAACATTCTTTAAGGCTGCTCCTATTTCCACTCCCAACATGTCTTTATTGGTATAAACCCGGAAGGTATCGCTGATAAAAACCGATTGAATTGTTCTTGCAGCTTCTTCATCCTTCGATGCGCAAACTATAGTTGTAGGAATAAAGCGGGAAACTTCCTCCGCATGAGAAGGTCCGGAGAGCACGGCAATTTTATTTTCCGGAAAAAATTCTTCCAAGATATCCGTCATGGTAAAAAGTGTACTTTCTTCTATACCCTTTGAAACCGTCACCAGAATCTGTTCTTTTCGAACAAAAGGCTGTGTTCTCTCCCCCATTGACCTTGTAAAAATAGAAGGTACTGCATAGACCAAGATTTCTCCCTCTTTTACAGCTTCTTCCAAAGAAGTAAGAATCTTAATCTCTTCCGGAATTTCCACCTCCGGAAGATTTATGCATCTCTTTTTTTCCTTTAAATACGCAGCTTCTTTCTCATCATGCGTCCACAAATAAACAGTGTGTTTATTTTTCCAAAGTGTCATGGATAGGGCAGTTCCCCAGCTTCCTGCGCCAAGCACGGTAATCTTCATAAGAGCTCCTTTTCTTTCCAAAATCCCAACTTACAATGCATCTGTATTTGTACTTAGAACTGAAAAAAATAATTTTTTATTCTTTTGCGAGTCTAAAACTCCCTTTCCGATACTGTTGAACCCTTTCTGTATCGAACTATTGTTTTTCTCCCTCAGTTTCTTTCTTCTTTTTCCCGAATCGATTCTCCGTCCCGTTTAAAAGTCTTCGGATATTTCCTCTATGTTGAAAAATAAGCAGAGCCATAAGAAGAAAGCTCAAGGCACACATGGGAAGGTATACCGCCTCCGAAAAAGGAAATAGTAAGGAGCTCTTCCCGAAAAATACGACAGACAAAAAGAACACCGTAATAGCCAACATGGAGCCCAGACTCACATAGCCTGTAATCAAAACAATAAGAATAAAGAAAAGCAATAGGCAAAAAGTATAAAGAGGAGACAAGGCAATCAAAAGAGCCCCCGTACAGGCCACTCCCTTTCCGCCCTTTACCTTGGGGATACAGGGAAAATTATGGCCCAAAATAGCGCCAATCCCCGTAGCCATTAAAATCAAGCTCTTTAAGTCCTCATTTTCCGGTTTGAAGAAAAGTACCATAAAAAAGATAGGAAGCATGCACTTTGCAATATCCATCATAAGAACCGTGAATCCAGCCTTCTTTCCCAATGTTCTTAAAACATTTGTCGTTCCCGGATTGCCTGAGCCTTCCTTATAGATATCAATCCCATGTGCTTTCGCATACAAATAGCCATTCGGGATATTTCCGAAAGCATACCCCACTGCCAAGCAAAGTAGAATGTTCTGTATCGGCATCTAGCTCTCTTCTCCTCTTTCTCTAATGATAAAACGTATGGGAGTACCTCTGAATCCAAAGTTCTCTCGAATCTGATTCTCTATATAGCGAGTATAAGAGAAATGCATTAACTCTCTATCATTTACAAAAATCACAAAGGTGGGAGGGGACACGGAAGCCTGCGTGATATAGAAAAGCTTGAGTCTCTTTCCCTTGTCGGATGGCGGCTGCTTCATAGCTGTCGCTCTTGCCATAATTTCGTTTAAAACTCCGGTCTTTACACGCATTACCTGATTCTCATGGATTCTGTCCACCATTTCGAATATCTTCTGTGTGCGCTGTCCGGTTTCTGCAGAAATAAAGAGAATCTCCGCATAGTCCATATAAGAGAATTTCTCACGAAGCTTCTTCGTAAACTCCTGCATGGTCTTGTCGTCTTTTTCCACAAGGTCCCACTTATTGACTGCCAAGATTACACCCTTACCGGATTCATGAGCGATTCCTGCAATTCGGGTATCTCCGTCGGTTATTCCCTCCGTAGCATCAAGTAAAACAATGCAGATATCGGCTCTATCCACCGCCGAAACAGTTCGAATTACGGAATATCGTTCAATATCCTCCGTCACTCTTCCCTTACGACGAAGTCCTGCAGTATCAATAAAAACATAAGGAACACCGTTATGTACAATTTCCGTGTCGATAGCATCACGGGTAGTGCCGGCTATATTCGAGACAATAACACGATTTTCTCCCAGAAGCTTATTGGTTAAGGAGCTCTTTCCTACATTCGGTTTTCCGATTAGTGCAATCTTTAAGCGATCATCTTCTTCCTCCGCTTCTCCTTCCTTCGGAAAATGCTTCACTACTTCCTCCAGTAAATCTCCAATACCCATGTGGTTTGCGGAGGATACGGCAAAGGGTTCTCCTAAAGCCAAAGAATAGAACTCATAAATATCATTTCCGAATTTTTTAACGCTGTCTACTTTATTCACACAGAGTACAACCGGCTTTTTGGACTTTCTTAGCATATTTGCCACTTCATAGTCCGCATCCACAACTCCGCTTCGAACATCGGTAACAAAAATAATCACATCCGCGGTGTCTATGGCAAGCTCCGCCTGAGAACGCATTTGCTTAAGTAGAATATCATCGGAAACAGGCTCAATTCCACCGGTGTCTACTAAGGTGAAATTATAATTCAACCAGGAAGCTTCGGCATAAATTCGGTCTCTGGTTACCCCGGGGGTATCCTGTACAATGGAAATTTGTCTTCCTGCTATGGTATTAAAGAGAGTGGATTTTCCCACATTAGGACGCCCCACTACGGCGACAATGGCTTTTCTCACACTATTCCTCCCTTCGATCCTCTAAATCGACTTATTTTACCATTAATTCCGAATAATGTCACATGAATAAAAAAGAAGGAGCTCAGTGCTCCTCCTTTTTTACTCACAAGTGGAACAGGAAAATCCTAAGATATCTTGTTCATAACGAGTATCGTATATTCAGCGTATATTATTCCGCTCTTAGATATTAGTTGTTATATAACTCAACCCATCTCTTTAACTTCTCGTATCTCTCTCTAGCTTCCTTCTCGTTCATCTCATCAAGAGCCTTTGCTCTCTCCGGATTCTTCAGAGCCAAGGATAAGTAACGAACCTCTCCCTGTAAGAATTCCTGATAAGATTCGAACTTCGGCTCCTTGGAGTCTAAGCTGAACTTCTTGTCTCCGCCAAGCGGGTTGTAACGGAAGTTATTCCAGTAACCTGCCTCAACAGCAAGCTTCTCTTCAGTCTGTGCCTTAGCCATACCCTTCTTGATACCGTGGTTGATACAGGGTGAGTATGCGATGATAAGAGACGGTCCCGGATATGCCTCCGCCTCGGAAATAGCCTTAACGGTCTGTGCCATATCTGCACCCATAGCAATGTGTGCTACATAAACATAGCCGTAGGACATTGCGATTCCGGCAAGATCCTTCTTCTTGGTCTCCTTACCGCCGGCAGCGAACTGTGCCACAGCACCGGTCGGGGTAGCCTTAGAAGACTGTCCACCTGTGTTGGAATAAACTTCGGTATCGAATACCATGACATTGATATCCTTTCCGGAGGCCAGAACATGGTCAAGTCCGCCGAATCCGATATCATAAGCCCAACCGTCACCACCGAAGATCCACTGGCTCTTCTTTCCTAAGAAATCCTTATTCTTAAGAAGATCCTTAGCTACTTCATCGGTCTTACCGGTTAAAGCCGCTACCAGCTTCTCTGTAGCGGTACCGTTTGTAGCACCGATAGAGAAGGTATCCAAATATTCCTTAGCCGCTTCAACAACAGCAGCATCCTTGTTATCTTCTACAAGCTTTTCAACCTGCTTCTTTAATCTGTCACGGATAGCATTTTGTGCAAGGAGCATACCGTATCCAAACTCGGCATTGTCCTCGAAGAGGGAGTTATCCCAAGCAGGTCCCTGTCCCTTATCATTTACCGTGTACGGTGTTGAGGGAGAGGAGTTACCCCAGATGGAAGAACATCCGGTAGCATTACTGATGTACATTCTCTCTCCAAAAAGCTGAGTGATGAGCTTAGCGTACGGTGTCTCACCACATCCCGGACATGCACCGGAGAACTCGAAGAGCGGCTTCTTAAACTGAGAGCCCTTAACCGTAGTCTCCTTAAACTTTGCAATAACCTCTTCCTTCTCGGGAAGCTTAACTGCATAGTCGAAATACTTCTGACGATCCAGGTTGTCCTCGATGGGGGACATTACAAGTGCCTTCTCGCCCTTCATACCCGGACATACATTTGCACAAGATCCGCAGCCTACACAGTCCAATACGGAAACCTTGATTCCGAACTTGTAGTTCGGCATTCCGTTCATAGCCTTCTGCTGATCCGCTTCCGGAGCCTTAGCTGCCTCATCCTCGGAATAAGCAAAGGCACGAATTGCAGCGTGAGGACAAACATAGGAACAGAAGTTACACTGAATACAGTTATCCGGATTCCATGCAGGAACATTAACCGCAATACCGCGCTTCTCGTAAGCAGCTGTTCCGATCGGGGTGGAACCGTCTACATAGCTTGTGAAAGCGGAAACGGGAAGATTGTTACCCTCCTGTGCGGATACATAATTCTGAACATTGTTTACAAAGTCAAGAATATCTTTTCTTCCCTCAGTCTTTGTCTTAAACTCAAGCCCTTCATCAGCGCAATTTGCCCATTCCTTCTTTACTTCCACTTCTTCGAAGGCATTTGCTCCTGCGTCAATCGCTGCCCAGTTCTTCTTAACTACGTCCTCACCCTTACGGCCGTAAGTCTTCTCGGCAGCATCCTTCATGAGCTTATTAGCCTGCTCCTTTGGAATAATACCGGTTAAGGTAAAGAATGCGGACTGAAGAATGGTGTTAATACGAGTCGGTCCCATGCCTGTCTCAATACCGATCTTTACACCGTTAATCACGTAGAACTTGATATTGTGCTCAGCCATGTACTTCTTAACCTGACCCGGAATGTGATTTTCCACCTCATCCTTGGACCATGTACAGTTAAGGAGGAAGGTACCGCCGTCAACCAGCTCCTGAACCATGTTAAACTTGGTCATATAGGAAGGGTTATGACAGGCAACGAAGTTGGCTCTCTTAATGAGGTAAGTCGACTTAATCGGCTTATCACCAAATCTTAAGTGAGACATGGTAACACCGCCGGACTTCTTGGAGTCATAGTCGAAGTAAGCCTGTGCATACTTATCCGTATTGTCACCGATGATCTTTATGGAGTTCTTGTTTGCTCCAACGGTTCCGTCCGCTCCAAGTCCCCAGAACTTACAGTTTACAGTTCCTGCAGGAGTAGTAACGATGGCCGGTCCAACCTCTAAGGAAAGGTGTGTTACATCATCGTTGATTCCGATAGTAAATCTCTTCTTCTCCTTGTTGTTGTATACAGCCACAATCTGCGCAGGAGTAGTGTCCTTGGAACCTAAGCCGTAACGGCCGGAAAGAACGGTCACATTCTTAAACTCGCTGTCGGAAAGAGCGGCAACAACATCTAAGTATAAAGGCTCACCGATAGATCCCGGCTCCTTGGTACGATCCAAAACGGAGATGGTCTTAACAGTCTTCGGAATAGCCTTTAAGAAAGCATCGGTTGCAAACGGTCTATACAGTCTAACCTTAATTAAACCAACCTTTGCACCGGTCTTCTCAATCATATAATCAATGGTCTCTTCAATGGTTTCATTTACAGAACCCATAGCCACGATAACATGCTCTGCGTCCTGTGCACCATGGTAGTTAAATAATGCGTAATTTGTTCCGATCTTCTTGTTTACCTTATCCATGTACTCCTGCACAATAGCGGGAAGTGCATCATAGTAAGGGTTACAAGCCTCTCTTGCCTGGAAGAAAATATCGGGGTTCTGTGCAGAACCTCTCTCTACAGGATGATTCGGATTCAGGGCATTCTGACGGAAAGCATCAATATACTCCCAGTCCACCATATCCTTTAAATCTTCATAATCCCACTCTTCAATCTTCTGAATCTCGTGAGAAGTACGGAAACCGTCGAAGAAGTTAATGAAAGGAAGCTTACCCTTTAAAGCTGAAAGGTGTGCAACCGGAGTCAAGTCCATTACTTCCTGTACGGAGGATTCACAAAGCAGTGCAGCACCGGTCTGACGGCAAGCCATAACATCGGAGTGATCTCCGAAGATGGAAAGCGCATGGGAAGCTACAGCTCTTGCGGATACATCAAAAACACCGGGGAGCTGTTCACCGGCAATCTTATAGATATCCGGAATCATAAGGAGCAATCCCTGTGATGCTGTAAAAGTAGTTGTCAAAGCACCGGCAGCGAGTGCTCCGTGTACTGCTCCTGCAGCACCTGCCTCAGACTGCATCTCGGTAACCTGAACTGTTTGCCCGAGAATGTTCTGTCTTCCCTCGGTTGCCCACTCATCCACATGCTCAGGCATAACGGATGAAGGAGTAATCGGGAAAATTGCAGCCACTTCAGAGAACGCATAGGATGCGTGAGCCGCAGCCTGGTTACCGTCCATGGTCTTCATTTTTCTTGCCATAAATACCCTCCTGAAAAAAATGAAATATTATCCTTGAAAGTCCCTATTTAGAGACCTTACATACCGAAAATTAGTATAACATTCCCCCTTTGAAAAGCAATGAAATTTGCTTCCGTTCCTCATTTAGTACAATTATCAAAACTTTCACAATTTTTTCTTATCCTGGATTTACAATTTTTTAGCTTTATTAATAAAAGAGGATTGGG
>CAUTEL010000029.1:0-10914 GCA_963537185.1 uncultured Oribacterium sp.
ACATCCGCCTTCCCGATTCCTTCTCTCGTATACACATAGCCATTTTTCAGAAGTACCTTACGCACCTTGTCCTCCTATCCTGCCCAAATGTCTGCAAGAGTATAGCAAAAAATAAAGGGGGTGACAAGGGGGAAATGCTCATTCATCCCAGCCTTCTTTTGGCATGAGGAAGGCGAGCATGGTCTTTTCCTCTCCTTCTTCCAGTTTTATATCATCTAAGTGTGTCTGCTTGGGGAAGTTCATACTGTCCTCAGACTCCACAAGGAGCCAGTTTACTCCTGCGCGTCTTGCGTCTTCCAAGGCATCCTGCTTGTCTTTCCCCTCTCCGAAGCAAGCTTCCAAATCAATCACATCCACTCTATAGCCTTCTTCTTTTTTCCGGATTACTGCCGGATAATAATAAGTCATCTTTCTTTCCCTTCTTTCTAAGCCTCTTTACTCCTAACAAAGAGTGTGCACTGCGCACAATGCTTCGTTTACTGCTATCCATTCCTTTATTCTCTTACTTATTTTATTCCCTATTTTGCATTCTCTTCCTATATTGGTTCGGACTTTCTCCCATAATGGTCTTAAAGGTCTTAATGAAATTACCTTGATTATGGAAGCCGGTATTTTTCGCAATATCCACTATCTTTTCCTCGGAATAAATCATCAAATCCGTTGCCTTTTTCACACGATAACGATTGAGATATTCCAAAGGCGGTACACCGACATGATTTCCAAAAAAACGGGTAAAATACTGCTCATTTAAGTGGCAAAGAGACGCAAGATCACGAATATAAAGCTTCTCCTGATAATGCTCCTCCATATACAAAAGGCATTCCTTTAGCAGGTCCGCTTTCTTGTCCTCCAACGGAGACTTATCCTGTATCAGCCCCATTCCTTCCAAAACAGCAAAAAGATTGAGCATATCGCCACGAATATGCATAAAATCCGACAAAACCCGCAAACTATATTTCTTAGTGGACTCTATATTGGCTTCCTTTTCCCCGTGCTTATGAAAATACTGCACCATGCGAGAAAAAATTTGTACCATCTCTATAAATCCCATATCATTAAGGCTGATATTTTCCGGAAAAAACCGCTTTTCCTCCCGTAAGGGCGCAAAAAATCGTTGCTCAAGAAGATCATTTTTCCCAAAACGGAAATCCTCCAGACGAAAACACAAGGAATGCTCTACCGCCTTATTCGATGTTGCATAAAGCCTGTGAAAGCAGCCCTTAGGAATAAAATAAAGACATTCCTCCTTAATCAGCTTTTCTTTTAAATTCATGTAAAGCTGAAACTCGCCCTCCTGAAAATAAATCAGCTCATCATAATCGTGCCACTCGGCTTCTACGGCCAGACGCTCCTTCTTTCCGCTGACACTGCTATATAAAACAGGGAATTCCGGCTTAGATAGGCTAGACCTATTCTCTTCTCTCATCAATTCCTCCCTGCTTCCACTAAAAAATTCTGTTTTTTAAAAATAGCTATGTCCCAGTACAGGAACATAGCTATTATTTTAACATAGGAAAATGCTTTTATCCATAGAATCGGCGCTTTCCGGAAGAATATATGGAATTTCCCCTGAAAGCCATTTTGAACTTTTCTAAACAGTATTAAATCAGCTCAGCTATCTTCTTCTCTACATCCTTCATATCCGCAGTCGGCTCGAAGCGCTCTACAACATTTCCTTCTCTATCCACCAGGAACTTCGTGAAGTTCCATTTAATATCCGGATTCTTCTTGTAGTTTACGTCGATTGTCAGCAGCATTGCCGCCATAGCAAGTCCCTTTGGGCTAAGACCAAATCCGGTAAATCCCTTCTGCTCTTTTAAGAAAGAATAAAGAGGAAGTGCATTTTCCCCATTCACATCGGACTTTTTCATCTGAGGGAACTTGGTATTGTAATTCAGAGTACAAAACTCATGGATTTCTTCATCAGTTCCCGGAGTCTGGCCTGCAAACTGATTACAGGGAATATCGATGATTTCCAAGCCCTTCTCATGATATTCGTCATAGAGCTTTGCAAGATCTTCATACTGCGGTGTAAAGCCGCAGCCGGTTGCCGTATTGACAATGAGCATAAGCTTTCCTTTGTTCTCTGCTAAGGAAAGCTCACCACCGCCCACCATAGGTACTGAAAAATCATAAATATTCATCTCTTTCTCCTTTTCGATTCTTGCTACTTTTATACCGTTTCGCTCTTACTTTCCTGTTTTGTTCCATTCCCGACCTGCTATAAAAGATACTAAGAATAAAAGGCGAAACAGTCTTCATTTAATTGTTTACAATTAAATTATAAACAATATCCCACTCTTGTCAAGTGATTTTTTATTCTCCTGTATCCTCATTTTTGATTCTCCTGTATCCTCATACATTTACTCTGCTCCATTTTCTCACTTAATTATACTGGGAAATCTCCCCTTTCTGTAGTAAGATTCTTTCTTGGAATGACACCTTCTTTTTGGCATAGAAAGGAGCCGGCTAAAGCCATGGATAAAGGATTATTAAGCCTTTGTGCTACCCCTATAGGAAACTTGGAAGACATCAGCTTTCGTGTGCTCCGCACGCTAAAGGAGGTAGACTTAATCGCTGCAGAGGATACACGAAATTCTATTAAGCTCTTAAATCATTTTGAAATCAAAACACCGATGACTGCCTACCATGAGTTTAACAAGGTCGAAAAAGCGCGTGAGCTCGTTGCTCGTCTTTTAAAAGGAGAAAATATCGCCCTCATTACTGACGCGGGTACGCCCTGTATCAGCGATCCCGGGGAAGAGCTCGTAAGGCAGGCGGTTTGCGCAGGCATTCGCGTGGAAAGCCTCCCCGGGCCTGCCGCCTTTGTTACAGCACTTACTCTTTCCGCGCTAAACAGCAGACGCTTTGTCTTCGAAGCTTTTCTCCCCACGGAAAAGAGCAATAAAAAAGAGCGAAGGGCAATTCTCGAAAGCCTTAGCACTGAAGAACGAACCATAATCCTATATGAAGCGCCTCATCATTTAAAGAAAACGCTCGAAGACCTTCGAGAAAGCTTTCAGGAAAATCGGGCTTTAAGTCTTGCGAGAGAACTAACCAAAAAGCATGAAGAAGTGCTATATTTTTCGCTAGATGATGCAATACAAAAGTATCGAGAGGAAGAACCCAGAGGAGAATATGTTCTTGTTCTCTCCGGAGCTTCCCGAGAGAAAAAGAAAGAGGAAGCACAGGCTAAATGGGAGAAGCTTTCCATTGAAGAACATTTTGCGCATTATCTTAAAGGGGGCTACAGTGAAAAAGATGCTTTGAAGCAGCTTGCAAAAGACCGCGGTATGGGAAAGCGGGAAGTCTATAAAATCATAAAAGGATAAAGCCTTTCAGCTTTATCCTTTTATGATTCTTAAACTTGCACAGGAGAGCCCGAGCCATCTCGTTTTTATCCCTCTACTTTTTCTTTTTTCTTCCTTCTTAAATACTCTTCCAAAAGAACAGTGCTCAGGATAAACATAGTAAGATATAGAGGCATATGTGTATTGTCTCCGGTCGGAATAGCTCTACCGTAGATATCCAGCTCACCTCTTCGCATTGCGCCAAGGGTTTCCCCGATATTTTTCAGCTCTTCCATATCCTCTTTGCTAAGTTCTCTACTTCCTCCGAGAATTTCTCCCAAGCGCTGTGCCAGCTCATCACGAGTGTAACCGCTTGCGATTTCTCCTTTTTTCTTCTTTCTCTTCGGTACTCTTCCCTTTTTACTTACTATGCTTTCGGGACCGGGATTCGGAAGACCGTGTTCCTTAATGAATCTTCGCACCTCCGGAGGAAGTTTTGCTTTTGGTATAGCAATAGGATTTCCGTTGGGATCCACTCCCACAACGGTAGGAGGATTAGTCTTGGGATTCTCTTCCGTATTTTTCGGAGGATCCTCCGACTTTATTACCTCTCCCTTATCGGGTGTCTCCTTCGGTTTTACTCCCGGGCCAATATTGGAACCTCCACCACCCGGAATTCTTCCATTCTTACTGATATGCGGTTCTCCACCGCCGTTATTCTCTCTCGGATAGAGTAGCCACTGGAATACCGGCTCTTCCGAAAGCGCCATGCCCTCTCCTAGAATACCGTCCTTATCCATCAGATGATAAATCTTTAAGGGCTCTGTATCATTCGGTCTTCTGATATACAGGTCTTCATCCTTTAAAAATGCGGTCTGGTATCTCGGACGAGCCGGATTTCTTGCATCTCTTCCATAGGAAAGCACACGCATTTTTCTTAATCCGTCTGCCTCTTCTACAACTTGGAATGCCAACTCATTTTCCGGATTTTTATACTCCTTCTCTTGTGTAATATTAAGAAGCAGATAATCCTGTGAAACTGTCAGCTTATCCAGGCTGAGATTTCCGTCAGCATCATTTTCAAAAACCTCTTGTAAGAGATAATTCTCTCCTTGGTAGGAAATGCGTTCCTTTGCCGTTCTGTCATGATAATCCGTAGCCTGTGCTATGCTATCTTCTTTCTTCGTTTCTCCCTCTAAGAGCTTTATTAAGCTCCAGTCTTCCTTCACATAGAGCGCGTATTTCTGCTCATCCACATCCTTTTTCTTAGTGGCAAAGTCAGTCGTATGGAAAGAAATTCCGTCTTTCTTCAGTCCATATGTGAAAACAGCATGCTCTCCCGAGCTAAAGCTTTCCTTAGAACCTTGCTTAATCTGCTCTAGCGTAATATTACTATTCGTCGCTACCGTAATCTTGTAAAGCCCCATACCGTCCGGTGAAAGATCCAGATTCTTTCGAATATCCTGGTCCTCAGCCAAATTACTTGCACTGGCACGAAGATAATAGGTATTTCCTCTTTCCAGTCCAAAGATGCTTAAGCTTCCTTCGGCATAGGGACGATTCTTGTTAACGACACGAGAACGCACTTTGTTCGCCTCTACAAGGCTATCCAGTTTATAGGTCCAAAAATCGGTCGGCGTTTTCTGTCTCTTTCCATTCACGGTCAGCATCTTGTCGGGCTCAACAGGATCTACACCTTCCGGATCCTTGGAAATAAGGTAAGACATGCCATAAAGCGGCAGGCTTTCCTTCTTTCCGCTGCGCTCCTTATGTTCCACCTTGGAAGAGAACTGTAAAGTAGTTCTCTCTCTTGCTATATCCAGATAATTTCCGTCTACCGTATAAATTGCCGTAGAATCCGGGCTTACCAGTTCAATCTTATTCTTATTGTTAATTTTAAACTGCAGGTCCTTCATCGGGCGAAGGGATTTCGGAAGATTCTCCGCTTCCTTTATTGTGTATACCTTTCCTGCAAGAAAATCTCCGGAGATTAAGATGGATCCCGCATCGGCACCGGATAATGTAGTATAAGTCTTCTCCGTTGAGCCGTCTTTAAATGCTCCCTGAATTCTAAATTGCAGTCCTTCCAGTTTTTCAACATTTTCCCAATTCTCCTTTTTCTTATCTTCCTTCTCGTAGGATAAGAGAGGATCAATTCCAAAGCAGCTGATCTGAATTCCATTCTTAGTATTTTTCTGCTCTGTTCTTACGGACAGGCTCGTTGCAGAGAATTTGAAGGGCTTATCCTCATGGGACTTCCCGTAGAAATCCTCATCAATCAGGTATCCGCTTGGTTCTTGCAGCTCCTTAATATAGTAGTTCTTATACCAATCCAGACCGGTAAACTCCAGTTCACCGTTTTCGTTCGTAGTTGCCGTGTAATCTACGCCGCCTCTCTTAACCGCTACTTTTCCGCTTGCGCTGTCGGTATAGAGACCATACTTGGCATCACGAAGCTTCTTCGTTGCATCATGGGAATCCACCTTGCTAAGCTTTAATGTTCCCGGCTTACGGTCATTCTTTGCAATGCCCGACTTTTCCGCAGCCGTTCCGACTGCTTCTACCTGAAGGCGGGAGCTTAAGGCTTGCGCTTCCAGTACTTTGCCTTGATCTTGATTTCTTACCACAAAGACATACTTCTTTTTCTGTCCGCCTTCCTTTTGCAGGCTATATCCTGTCGGCTCCTTCGTCTCCACAAAGTAGTAAACGCCGACCGGAAGGCCCTCTCTTAGGGCTCGGTTTCCATAAGCATGGTTTTTAAACTGGTACGCCGCATTTTCCGTTGTGAGCTTTCCTTCGTCATTCGTTTTATAAATCCCTAACTCCTTTGCATTGTCCGTTTCCGCTCTGCTAAGGAAATTATTATAATCTGTTAATGCACGCAATTTATTCCCGGCAGTCTCCAACGCTACGGCCTTATTATGGGTATCGGAACCCGCTACCTGATAAAGCATGAACTCCGCGTCCTTCAGGGCTTTGAAATCCGTTCCGCCCTCTGTCGTCGGAAGTGCGTCTAGCTTCTGCAAAGTAGCGTGGGCAAGAACCCGGATTGCCTTTATTGTGAGCGTCTTTTTATCGGAAATCGCTCCGGAAAGACCTCTTCCCTCTCCCTTCTCGATACTCTTTCCGTCATGGCTCAGTTTGAAAACAAAGTAATCGTTGTTTTCTCCTTGATTATTCTTACTCTGCACATAGAGGATAGACTGCTGCCTTCTTTCCAGACGATAGTATGCACCCGCTTCCAGATTTTTAACCGTTTTATTTTTATTAGCGTCATTTGTCGTCCAGGAAATGACCTCTGTTTCACTTTTCCTGCCTCCATTTTCCTTTGCGGGGTAAATTACAAATTCAGTATCTAAAACGGCATAGTTATTTTGATCTTTCTCCTCAAAAGTAAAGGAAGTCGGCTGATTCTTCATCTTTAAGGTATTGCCGTCTATTACAAAATTCCCGAATTTTTCCGATTCGTCAGCCTTGATACCGCTTCCGTCCGCCTTTAAGATAAAAACGCCCTTCGCTCCGATTTCATAGCCCTTCGGTGCACTTATCTCTTCAATTGTGTACTTGGTTTTTCCGTCCGCCTTCAATATGCCTTCGAGACTAAAGCCGTTCCCGGTAAGATTATCTTTATCTATCGTGATATAGGCATTTGCTCCCTCTTCCACAAGGGTATAAGTCGCTGCTCCATCCCCCTTTAAGAAGTCTTCCTTCCTTCCGCGCAAACGGAACTCTCCTGCTTTTAAGTTTACGGAACTGTTTTCATTCCACTTTTCAAAAGCGAACTTGGAGGGATAGTTCTGAATGGCAATCGGCGCCGTAATGGTAGCCCCTTTATAAATTACCTCAGCTTGGTTTTCTCCTGAACCCTGATTTTCTTTTACTTCAAACGAAATTTTCGGCGAAAGCGTATAGCCCTCTTCCGTCTTAATCTCTTCCAGTTCATACTTACCCCAAGGCAGGTCTTTAAACTGTAAAGAGGCTATTCCGTTTACGGAAGCTGAAGTCTGGAGCTCTTCCACGGTATCTGCCGCGTTTAACTCAACATACTGATACGCCCCATCAGAAAGCTTCTTTAACTTTAAAACACGCTTCTCTCCTTCCTTCGGGAAAATAGACAGCTTAAATACCGCGGTATAATTGTTTCTGCTTCCCTGATTTTTTCCGGTATAACGCGGGGTAAAACCTGTATTTGCCGCTTCAAAGCTCTTCTTTATTTCCAGTTTTCCGGTCTTATAAGTCTGTCTCTCGCGGGCATCGGTAAATAAATCTCCCTTTTTCTCCTCTCCTCCAAGGAGATTTCTGCTAAGAGGATAGATGTCCTTGGAAAAAGCTTCTCCGCTCTTAATCTGATAGGTACCGTATGCCGTCTTATCCAAGCTATAGCCTGCCGGAGCCTTAATCTCCATGACATAGTATTCCTTATTACGATCTCCGACTAAAGTCAGTTCTCCCTCAGCGTCGGTTTTCTGAATATCTTCTGCCAAGCCGTAAATATCATTCATATTGGAAGCTTCAACAGCATTTTTAAGCTCTTCTAAATCTTTCTTTAAGAACAGACCGTACTTCGCCTCTGCAAGCGGTAACTTCACAGACAGGGCATCGACCTTCTTTAATTTAAATTGTACTTTAGAGCTCGAACTGCTCCACTCCATATTTTTATTCACATTAACCGTAGCAATGCTCTTACTCCGAGCATCACCTTTTATTTCAATGGGATTTTCCGCTTGATCGATACTCTTCCGCTTTACAATATTGATATAGGTCTTATAGGTGAGGATGTAGCTCTTATCGGTATTCTCCGGAAGGGTGATTTCCAAGGTGGTTTTTAATTTTTCATTCGAAGCTCCGAGGTTTTCGTAGTTTCTCTTCCGTTTCGCATCCCAGCTTCCCTTAGGAAGCGGAGTAAGGCCATTTGGCGTATCCGGGAGGGTAGCCTGATTCGGAATATGAGCTACTTCATAAAGCTGCACGGAATCCATATCCAAAATAGTACCTTCCGGAATTTGATCCTCCAAAATACAGGATCCGGAAAGCTTCGCGCGAAGAGGATTGATCTTTACTGTCCAATTGATGACATTGATTGCTTTTCCGCCCTCTTCCGCCTGTTTTCCCGTCTTTTTCAGGATTTCATTCCGTAAATTCTGTGTTACGGCATGGCCTTCCGCAGTAGCGGTAATTGCCGTATTGGGCGGATTGGTAACTTGACTTGTCGGGAAAGTGGTGGACTCCAGCTTTGCCGTATTTCTGGCGTAAATTTCCATTTCCTGAAGGGAATCCGCTCCACTAAACTGATAAAGTCTCTTCTGCCCTTCCTCATTTAAATACGCATAAATATGAAGCTCCAATTGATCTTCTAAGGGAGTAGTACCGAGCATCACCTTTACCAGCTTATGCGTGTCATCCACCGTGAATTCCGCCCCGGAAAGGACTTGATCGCCTCCCGCCTTATGAATGACAGCCTTTGTGGGATACTTGAGATCCGTAGGATCGGTTATCGTAAAGTAAGCAGCTGAAAGAGTCGTTTCTGCCCCTGAACCCTCTTTATTTCTAAACTTAAAAATATCGGATAACTCATCCGTAAGAACGACATTCTCCAGGCCCTTATATTTGTTGTTGTTAGCCTTAATAATAAAATGGAAATACGCTTTCTTATCCTGATCATCATAAAAGCTTTTCACTTCTTTAGTTAAGAGATTGTTTGTTAAACTTTGACTTACATTGGCTGTCTCCATCTCATGTTGCTTCTCTGATCCGTTATAGATTGCCAATTTCGCCTTATTATTATAGGTATGCGGTGTATTATGATGCCCAATATAGTGCAATGCCTTTGTCGCATAGCGAATTTTCAACTTGGAAAGGTCCAGAGGGTCACTACCGGCCGTCTTTTCCGCAGTGATTTCCAGCTTTCCGCCTGCTCTACCGGAAACTGGAGTCGGAGTATAGCGCACAGTAAGGTTAGCGAGTGTCACACCTCTCTCTGTAACGGTAGCCGTTTTATTGGTACTGTTAAAGTTAGCTACCGGTTCGTTTCTTAAAATATCCATACCATTGTAAGAGATGCTGAGATCCTCTAATTCACTGTCTCCTGTGATAGTGTCCGTGATCTCCGCTCTATCGTATTCATCTCCTCTTGTGGAAACATCCAGACTCCAATATAAGAGAGCGGTCCTCTTACTCTCATCGGAATGAACTGCATTTTTCTTAATGAAAGCCTTATTAAAGGGCACATTGCTAATGGCAGGACGCTCTTCTATACTGGCTCCTCCCCCGTCGGATAGAGGATATTCCACCTCTACATGCGCCTTATTTGTTACTTTCGTTTCTGTTCCCTCTGTCTGCTCCGGTTCCTTTACGACCTTGGTTCTGAAGCTGATACGATAAGCTTGGTTAAAGCCGGTCCCGAAATTGATACGAAGCTCATGCTTTCCTCCCAGCTCGCTCGGAGAAATGACATAGCCTACCGTAGAGGCATGTCCTCCGGAACCTCCTCCAGGAATATTCTGTGTCGTAGTCCCCGCTTTTAGCGTAACTTCCTTCTTTGGTCCTTCTAAGTCTAAGCTTTCAATTTTAATTCCTTGCTCTTCATCTACTATAAGACCTTCACTCAATTTATCTACAACAGCTACCTTGTGTGCATAGGCGCGGTTCGTATTAAAATCCAGCTTCCACTCGATATACTTTCCTTCTGTCTGTCCTCCCTCTTTTTTCAGCTCAACCCTCTTAATATCCGCTACAGCCTCCGTATGCGTCTTGGTCGGGTCCGGAACAAGACGATCAGGCTTCTCATGACTGAGCTCTACCGTATTTTTCTCTCCACTCTGTGGGTGCTTATAGACAGTATCCTTTAAACCGGTCGTGAAAATGATTTTTTGGGGTGCTCGAATAGGTTCTCCCTCTTCCGGGAAAGTAAAGGAATAGGTACCCTTTTCATTCTTGCTTTCTTCTATGGCTTTTTTAATATTGATGTTGGAACTTGTCGCCGGATTTTGCCACTCCGCATCAAGGAAACTTAAGCGGTTTTCATCAAAAATATCCGTTACGGTGAGGCCGTTCAACTTCGCCCCCTTACTCTCCGTTCCGACTTCAATCGTCCACTGAATCTTACCTTCTTTTTGGAGGAGTTTTCCGCTCTTCTTCACTCCGGAAATCTGATTTGGAACGGCCGGAAACTGCATCACATGGATTTTTTCCGGCATCTTGCCCGGCATCTTGATTTCTGCTGAAGTCTCTCCCTCGTCTTTTAACTTTCTATGGTCCATTTTGAACTTCATGGGAATATTTCTCTCAATATCCCTGATAGCCTTATCCTCTATCCCTTCAAAGAATTGAAGCTGGAGTTCATAATGCTCTCCGACCTTCTTTAATTCATAGGCATAAATTTTCTTTCCATCTTTGCTATATTCTCCTTTGTCCGCAATGATAGGGTCTGCCGGAGAGGGATTAATGTGTACAGCTTGTAAGATGTCCGGGAAGGGGATACTGATTCTATCCCCGTTTTTTATGCTCCGCTCATTTTTAATCTCAAAAAAAACGGAGAGATCTATCGTGTCCAGATTTAAGGGGTTATAGTTCTTATTTATTTTCCAGTTTATTTTTCCGGCCGCCTCTGTCTTCGTGAAATTTT
>CAUTEL010000030.1:0-10856 GCA_963537185.1 uncultured Oribacterium sp.
GCATAATCGCTATATTAGAAAATATAAAATAGAAATGGAAAAAGAAAAAAGAAGAAAAATGAGCTTAGGATAGCATGTAGAGGAATAAGCTGTGAAAGGATGCGAAATTGGAGAAAAAGGCAGTGAAAAATAAGTCAGTGAAGAATAGGGCAGGAAAAGAAACGGCAATCAAAGAAAAACTGACGGAGCATGAAGATCAAAAGAGAAAGAACAATGTAGTAAAAGAGGAGGCCGTTATGGCAAGATATCAGGATTTGTCGATAGAGGAACTGGAGAGTTTACGAAAGGAATTAAAGCAGAGCTATAGAGAATACCAGAATATGGATTTAAATCTGGATATGAGTAGAGGTAAGCCGAGTCTTGATCAGCTTGATTTAAGTAACGGCATGATGGATGCCTTGAACAGCGAAGCGGACATGTACTCCTCTGACGGCTTTGATGTGCGAAACTACGGTGTTTTAGGCGGAATTGCGGAAGCAAAGGAGCTGCTCTCCGACATGATGGAGAACAATCCGGATAATATCATTATTTTTGGAAATTCTTCCTTGAATGTGATGTACGATTCCATTTCCCGTTCCTATACCCACGGCGTCATGGGAAGTACACCTTGGTGTAAGCTTGATAAGATAAAGTGGCTCTGTCCTGTACCGGGCTATGATCGTCACTTTGCCATCACGGAGTATTTCGGGATTGAAATGATCAATGTGCCGATGACGGAAAAAGGCCCGGATATGGATATAGTGGAAGAGCTTGTGGCTTCCGATGAGAGCATCAAGGGAATATGGTGTGTACCGAAGTACAGTAATCCTCAGGGCTACAGCTATTCCGATGAAACGGTTCGTCGCTTTGCAAGACTGAAGCCGGCTGCAAAGGATTTTCGTATTTACTGGGACAATGCTTATGGAATGCACCACCTCTATGATCATGATCAGGATTATTTGATTGAGATTTTAGCGGAGTGTAAGAGAGCCGGAAATCCCGACCTTGTCTATAAGTTTGCTTCCACTTCGAAGATTTCCTTCCCGGGCTCCGGTATTGCCTCCATGGCAAGCAGCTTAAACAACCTTGAGGATATCAAGAAGCAGATGCAGTATCAGACCATCGGCCATGACAAGGTAAACCAGCTTCGTCATGTTCGCTTCTTTGAGGACATTCACGGCATGGTGAATCATATGATGAAGCATGCCGATGTGATTCGGCCGAAGTTTGAAATGATTGAATCGGTTTTTGAAAAGAATTTGAGCGGACTGGATATCGGAACTTGGACGAATCCTAAGGGAGGATATTTTATCAGCTTTGAGACATTGCCCGGTTGTGCAAAGGCGGTTGTGGATAAATGTAAAAAAGCAGGCGTAAAGATGACACCTGCAGGAGCAACCTTCCCCTATGGCAAGGATCCGGAAGACAGCAACATTCGTGTTGCGCCGACCTATCCGCCTCTGGAGGATCTCCGTATCGCAACCGAGCTTTTCTGCCTTGTGGTAAAGCTTGTGAGCGTAGAAAAGCTTTTGCAGAGCAAGACGGCAGGACAGTCTTCCTGCACTCTCTAAATAACCTGAAAGAAGGCTTTGAAGACTTTACGCTTTTTCGTCATAAAGATACTTGCTTTGAAAATACGGGAGGCCTATTCTTCCTCTTCCAAAAGCTCGGAGAGGAGATAGGAATAGAGCTTTCCGCTTTTTTCTTTCCATGCTTTACACAGTGTATTGGCATTTTCTTCGCTGGGGACACTTAGCTTAATTTCACAAAGAAGGTCACGACTTTCTCTGAGTTCAAGCTGTACAAGGTATTCCCCATTTTCTTTTTTTTGGTAGTCTGTGTGGATTGCGGCTTCATTTTGCAAACGGAACTTATTCTTGGCAAGAAATTGCTCCATGTCTTCTTTGGCAAGCTTAGGGATCTCATCCTCAAAGAATTTCAGTGTTTGCTTTCCTTCTTCCGTAACCTCATAGCGTGTTGTGCTTTGGCTTTTTTTGGCTTCAATTAAAGAAGCTTCGACCAAATCGGAAATACATTGCTGTAAAGTGAAATAGGTAGTATATTCATTGTCCAAAAAGAAACCGCTCAACTGACTGTTCGTCAGCGGGTAATTTACGGAATAAAGAAGATAGAGAATCATTAATTTATATTGAGTTAAGGCTTCAGTCGTCATGGTTTATCCTTTATAAATCTTTGCTTTTCTTTCTGAGAAAGGCATTTGCCGCTGCAGAGCAGCGCGTTTATGAGAATTACTGAGTAAATAGTGTAGCAGATTTCCCCTGCAATAAGCAAGAGCGGTAAGAATAGGAATAGAGAAGAGGGGTATGGAAAATTCTATCTTTTTAGAAAGGCCTTCCTGTGCTAAAATAGAGCCCTATGGAGTGTTTGCGATGAAAGAGAAAATAAACAAATTAGCAAGAGGAATAGTGGATCAGGAGAAGCCCTCCACCCATTTTTCACTCGAATTTATCGAGGGGAAAATTCCTCTTTCGGAAAGCAAAACCTTTGAGGTTTTTATACAGTCTCTTAACGGGATTCCTATGCGTGGCTTGGTCTATTGCAAGGAGGCTTTTATTACTTTACATAAAAATGCCTTCGGCGGAGTGCGGACGAAGGTCAGCTTCACGGTGAATACGGAAGGCATGGAAGAGGAAAAAGAGCTTTTCGGAGAACTGAACTTTGTCTATTTAGGGGGAGAAAAGCAGATTCCGTATCATTTTGTATTGGAAAAATCGCCTTCGGCAAGTCAAATCAAGGAGCTTCGTGACTTTTCTGCGCTGAAGAGACTTTATGAAATGGATAAGAAGGCGGCTACTCGTCTTTTTGATTATCGGGATTTTCACTCAGCCCCCATTATGCAAAAAAAAGAAGCGGAGAAGCTTTACGAGATGCTGAAGCCCTGCGGAAACAGAGCACTGGCACTGGAAGAGTTTCTGGCTTATTTTTCGGAAAGACCGAAGAACGGGATGAATCGTCAAAGCATGGTCTTTGCTCCGGAAAAGAAGGAGGAACAGCACTTGAATTTTCCTTCCGGCATGAGCCTTGAGGAGAAAATCACACAGTGTATCCGAAGAGGAGAACGCGGAGAAGAAGCATTTTCTTTATATAAAAAAGGAGTGGAGGAAAATATCAAGCTGACGAAGCTTTATGAAAATCTTCTCTACTCCATGAAGAAAGGCTATAAAGAAGAGCTCCCGAAGGCTGTCTACCTCTATTTTTCCTATGAGTATCGGGTGGAAGAGGGGCTTCGTTCCGCTCTTTACTATAATATTTTGCAAAATTTCCAAGAAAATTCGGATATCTATCTTCGTTTTGCCGCGCAGATCAAGGCCTACGCCGTTGAGTCGTTTCTTATGGGGAAGATGGATGAGGAGCTTGCGTTTATATATCGAAAGATGATTCTCCCCGACATGGTGGATGAGAAAATGGCGGAGATATTACCGCATATTCTTCGCTCTTATAAGCTTGTTGTGGAGGATAAAGAGATTGAAAAGCTGGTGCTGTCTCACCCGGCTTTGAGAGGAGAGGAAATTTACAGTCTGACGGAGGGAGAGGTCTATCTTCCCATGCCGTACAAGGATATGATTCTTCTCTTCCAGGATAATATGGGAAATCGCTATACGCGAATCAATTATCGTAAGACCAAGGTTTTTGAGGGATCAGAGCTTGCAAAAAGACTGGAGGGCTTCACCGATTCCGATCCGCATCTTCTTTTGGAAAGAGCCATGAACTTGGAAGGTGCGGGAATCAAGTCGGAAGAGGATCTGGAGTTTATGGAAAATGTTTTCCGTAATCCCGGCTTTTCGACTGCCTTTCGAATGGAGGTGCTCAGCACCATTCTTTCTTATCATAGAAGGCAAAAGAACAGCATTTTCCATGAAGAAAATCTGCAGTTCCTCTATAGGCTTCCGGTAAAAGCGATGAATCGGAAGGAGAAGGAGGATTATCTCGCAGCGCTTCTTCTTCGAGGCAAAATGGATATGGCCTTATCCTTTTATAAAGAGAATTTGTATTTAAAGATAGACAAGGAGCTTCTTTCCGACTTTGCCGATGCGGCTTATTCTTTAGGAGAGCCGGAAATAGCCCTTTCTCTTGCCTATGCGGCTTTTCGTGAACATGCTGCACAGGACAAGACCTTAGGCCTTCTTTTAGAAGAGTGGAACGGTAGCGGTGCGGAAATGTACTCTATCCTAAAGAGGGGAGAAAAGAGAAGAGAGGAGAAGGGAGAAATTGATTCCTCCCGTCTCTTGAACATGGCGGAACGCCTGCTTGCACAGTGCTTGTTTACGGAAAAGAGAAGAGAAACGGAAGAGGCCTTTTCTTTATACAGGCGGTTTTCCGGAAATGATGCAACACTGCTTAAGGCCTTTCTTACCGCATATGCAAGCTCCATTTTCCTGTATCAGAGAAGGGAGACTGCGGAGTTTACGGCACTTTTGTATGAGGTGGTGAGAGGAGAGAGCTATAAGGAGAGAGTTCCACTTATTTATCTTCTGGCTTTAAGCTATTCTTTCTCGAAACGGGAGAGCTTAAGTGAAGACGAAACAGAGCTTTTAAAGAGTGTTTTACCGCTCCTTTTGGAGAAAAACTATATTTTTGCCTATACCAGAGATTTGGCGAAGTTTGTTAGCTTGCCGAAGGAAATCATGGAAAAAACAGTCGTGGAATACCATGGGAAGGCAGAGGAAAAACCTTATTTTTCCGTACGGGCAGAGGGCGAAAAGGATTTCCACAGAGAAGAATTGCAGCATAGCTATCATGGAATCTATACGGCGTCTTTCCTGCTTTTCCCCGGGGAAAGCATGGAGTATCGCTTTACCTTGGGAAAGGAAGAGAAGCTTCTTTATGAATCTGTTCTGAAAAAGGAGAGCATGATAGAGACGGAGGGCGAGGATTCTTATACCGCTCTTTGCAAAATGTCCAAGCTCCTTAGGGAAGGGGATATAGAGGCGCTTAGACCTCTTATGGAGGATTATGAGGAAAAAGAGCTGGCTCTTAGTCGCGTATTGGAAGATTAGGAAGGAAAGAGGGAAGAGGTACAATTGAACATAATCGGAATTGCATTAACGGATGAATATACGGATATTTCCTTGCAAAAAGAGGAATTCACCTACCGCTTTCCTACGCTTCTGAGCCGGGAACGAAGGGGAAACCGCTTTTATATCGGTGAGGAAGCTTATAAGAGAAATCTGGACGGCGGGGTAATCCTCGTTGACAGGTTACTTTCCCTTTTTAAAAAAAAGGGAACTGCGACTTTGGCGGATGACTGCTATTCGGCAGCAGAGCTTTTGGGGATTTTTTTGGAAAACCTGCTTTTGGAAGGGAAAAAGAGGGTGGAGGGAAGAGAAATACCGAAGGAAGAAGGAGAAGCCACCCTTGTGCTTACGGTAAGGGAAGCGGAGCCGGCTTTTATGAGCTCTCTTTATGCCCTCTTAAAGGAACGCTTTTCCGCGCAGTATAAGCTTAAACTGATTAGTCATGCGGAGAGTTTTGCACATTATATTCTAAGACAGGATAAGAGATTCTATCATCGCCTGGTGGGGATGCTTGAGTTTTCTTCTCAGGTCCTTTACTACTATGAAATGCAGGTTTCCAAGGGAAGCAGAAATTATGCCGTTTCTGCGGGAGAAGCACAGCCGGATGCTCTGTCCTCCGGGATTTTGGAGGATCTTACGGATCGTATTACCAAGGGAAAGGTTTACAGTGCCTTCTTTTTGGCGGGAAAGGGCTTTGAAAATACGGAGATTTTTCCGGAGTTTATGAAGAAGATTCTTCGGGGGAGACGAGTCTGTGTGGAATCCTTTCTTTTCTCTATAGGAGCTATGGAGTACGGAAGACTTCTCGCAAAGGGAGAGGAAGAGGAATATCTACTTCTTTGCGACACAAGACTGAAGCATGACTTAAGTATTCGAGTTTCTCAGAAGGAGAGGGAATATCCCTTTTACCTTGCTAAGGCCGGGGATTCCTGGCTTAAGGAGGAAAAGGACATTCATCTTCTTGTAGATAAAGAGGATTATATTGACTTTTATGTGAAAGATTTAAGCGGAACTAAGGGAAAGCAGTATCGGATGAGCCTGAAGGACTTTCCGGAGAGAGAAAGAAGATGTACCAAGCTTGCGCTGGGAGTGCAGTTTTTAGGAAATACCGCGGTAAATCTGAAACTTACGGATTTAGGCTTTGGAGAGCTATGGAAGGGGACTTTCGAGTCTGTAGAGGAAAGCATACCGCTGGGAAAGGAGTAAAATGGCACTGATCTTATGCCGGGGGGAAGCAAAATTTCCCTTTTATTATGAAAGACTGGATATCCACCTTTACTCCTTAGAGGAGCTTGGCTATGCGCTGGGGAATTTCCTTTGCCTTATTCCGGAAAACTTTGTGAATGCGGAGCTTTGCGAATGGCTGATAGAAGGTCTTTCAGAGAAGGAGCTCGGTGAAAAGCTTCTGGATTTAAAGGCTATGGGAGAAAGGGAAGAGCGTTTACTTTTCCGCCTTATTCGGGAAACGGGATATTACACGGAAAAGGAAGTGGATGAGCTTATGCTGGACTTCAGAAGACTGAACGGCTTAAGCGAAGCGGATCGTAAAGAGAGAATGGGAGACAGCTTCTTTTCTCTCGGAAAATATGGAAAGGCTCTGGACGCTTATCAGGATGCCTTACATTTTGAGGAAAACGGAAGAAGAATCCGTAAAATCGGAGAAAGCTATATTTATACAAGAGAATTTCAAAGAGCGGCGGAGAGCTATAAGAAGCTCTATGAGAAGAACCATGATAAAATGGCGGCAAGAAAGCTGTATTTTCTTTCCAAAATGTGCTTCCCAAGGGATAAATTCAAGGAGGTTTTTACGGACTTGGACGAGGAAGTGACGGAAGGCTGGGAAAGAGAATGGCAGGAAAGCCTTTCTGCTGCAAGAAGATCCTCGGAGCTGGAAAAAATTGATGCTTCGTATAGAGAGGGAAGGGACGCATTTCTTTCCTTTGCAAGAGATAAAATTGAGCTTTGGAAGAATGAAATTCGAGGAAGAGCCTAGGATAGGAGGAGTAAATGAAAGAACTGGCTAAGCAATATAATCCGGAAGAGGTAGAAGACAGAATATATGAAAAATGGTTAAAGGGAAATTATTTCTCGGCAAAAGTAAATCAGGCGAAGAAACCCTTTACCATTATGATGCCTCCTCCCAATGTTACAGGGCAGCTTCACATGGGACATGCGTTAGACAATGCCCTACAGGACACCCTCATTCGCTTTAAGAGAATGCAGGGCTTTGAAGCACTCTGGCAACCGGGAACAGACCATGCCGCGATTTCTACGGAAGTCAAAGTGATCAATATGCTGAAAGAAAAAGGCATAGATAAGCATGATCTCGGAAGAGAAGGCTTTCTAAAAGAGGCATGGAAGTGGAAGGAAAAGTACGAGAAGCGAATCGTGGACCAGCTCCATAAGATTGGTTCCTCTCCGGATTGGAACAGAATCCGTTTTACTATGGATGAGGGCTGTTCTCATGCGGTAATGCAGAGTTTTCTCCACCTTTATGAAAAAGGCTATATCTATAAGGGGGCGAAGATTATCAACTGGTGCCCGGTTTGTTGTACTTCTATTTCCGACGCGGAAGTGCTGCATGAGGAGAGAGAAGGTTCTTTCTGGCATATTCTTTATCCCATTGTCGGAGAAGAGGGAAAGTATGTGGAAATTGCAACAACTCGTCCGGAAACTCTCCTTGGCGATATGGCGGTTGCCGTAAATCCGGAGGATGAGCGTTACAAGGATTTGGTAGGAAAAGAGCTGAAGCTTCCCCTGACGGACAGAACGATTCCCGTTATTGCCGATGAGTATGTAGATAAAGAATTTGGAACCGGCTGCGTAAAGATTACTCCGGCACATGATCCCAATGACGCTATCGTGGGAGAACGCCATAATCTTAAAGTAATGAACATCTTAACGGATGATGCAAAGATTGATTTACCGGGCTCTAAATATCACGGCATGGATCGCTATGAGGCAAGAAAAGCCATGGTTTCGGATTTGGAGGCTCAGGGACTTTTAAAGAAGGTGGTACCGCATACCCATAATGTGGGAATTCATGATCGCTGTGGGACAACCGTTGAACCAATGGTGAAACCCCAGTGGTTTGTAAAGATGGAAGAGATGGCGAAGCCTGCCATTGAAGCTTTAAAGAGCGGAGAATTGCAGTTTATTCCGGAAAATTACGGAAAGACATATCTCCACTGGCTTGAAAATATCAAGGATTGGTGTATTTCCAGACAGATTTGGTGGGGACACCGGATTCCCGCCTACTATTGTGATGAATGCGGAGAAATGCTTGTTAGCGAAAGTATGCCGGAAAGCTGCCCGAAATGCGGCGGAACACATTTCACACAGGACGAGGATACCTTGGATACCTGGTTCTCCAGTGCGCTTTGGCCCTTTGAAACGCTGGGCTGGCCGGAAGATACCGAGGATTATCGCTATTTTTATCCCACGGATGTACTGGTTACCGGCTATGACATCATTTTCTTCTGGGTAGTGCGTATGGTTTTCTCCGGCATCGAGCAGACGGGAAAAGTTCCTTTCAAAAAGGTACTTATTCACGGACTGGTTCGAGATGATCAGGGAAGAAAGATGAGTAAGTCTCTCGGAAACGGTATCGATCCTTTGGAAATCATAGCAGAATACGGTGCAGACGCGCTTCGAATGACGCTTCTTACCGGTAATGCGCCCGGAAACGATATGCGTTTCTATCATAGTAGGGTAGAAGCCAGCCGTAACTTTATGAATAAGGTGTGGAATGCTTCCCGTTTCCTGTTTATGAATTGCAATGAGGAAGAGTGCAAAGCTCTTAGTGAGCTTTCTTCTGCTACGAATCCGAGTCTTTCCGAGCTTTTAGAGAAGGTTCCGGAGAATCTGGAGATGGCGGATAAGTGGATTCTTTCCAAGTTAAACGGTGTTGTAGCGGAAGTAACAAGAAATCTGGAATCTTTTGATCTCGGTATCGCTTTGGATAAGACACAGAGCTTTATCTGGGAGGAGTTCTGCGACTGGTACATAGAGATGGTGAAGCCTCGCCTCTACAACGAGGGAGGAGAGAGTAAGCGCCTTGCTCTATGGACTTTGTTAAAGGTCCTTAAGACTTCCTTAAGCCTGCTTCATCCCTTCTGTCCCTTCATTACGGAAGAAATATATGAGACGGAGAAGTCTTTATTTAGAGAAGATGAGAAGCCTCTTATTATTTCCGAATTCCCGAAATTCACGGAAACACTGGATTTCAGTATCGAAGAGAAAGAGATTGAGGAGATTAAGGAGGCGGTTCGTGCCATCCGTAATGTCCGCACGGAAATGAATGTACCACCCTCTAAAAAAGCTACGGTTTATCTCGTTTCCGAGGATGAAGCGTTAAGAAAAACGTTCCAACATAGTAAGGTTTTCTTTGCTACCCTTGCTTTTGCGTCTGATGTTATAATACAGGAGGATCGGGACGGTATTTCCGAGAATGCCGTATCCGTTCTCATTCCGAAGGCAAATCTCTTTATTCCCTTCAGCGATCTTGTGGATATTGAAAAAGAGCGCGAGAGACTGGAGAAGGAAGAGGCTCGTCTCCTGAATGAAATAAAGCGTGCAGAAGGAATGTTGAAAAACGAACGCTTCCTTGCCAAAGCTCCGAAGGAGAAGGTAGAGGAAGAGGAAGAGAAGGCGCAAAAATACAGAGACATGTTAGAGCAAGTTCGAGAGAGAAAGTCTACACTTTCTTGATATTTCAACCTTCCTTTTTAAGACGGGAGGTTTCATGAAGAATTTTATAAAACTTTGTTTATTTTCCTTTGCTCTTTTATTCTGCTTCTCCACAGCGAGTTTGGCAGAGGAGAGAGAGGCTAATGAGCAGGAAATTGCAGCGGTAAAGGCGGGGCAAAGTTCTGCATACAGCTGGGAAAACGGCGGAAACAGCTGGAAACTTTTGTACTTGGATACAAAGGCAAAGGCATGGAAGTACGCAAAGGACCGTTGGGTTCAAATCGGAAGCCACTTTTATTTCTTTGATGCAGAAGGAAATGCGATGGAAGGCTGGTTTTCGGACGAGGGGAAGTGGTACTTCGCCGAGTATGACAATAAACAAAGAAACAAGGAAAATGCCTGTAGTGTTCTTATGGGATGGGCTTCCATTCCAAATGAAAAGGGGGCTTACCACAGCTTCTATTTTACGAAGGATGAGAACGGACGCCCGAGCGGTATGCTGCAAGGCAATGCAGAGCACTATACTGCCTTTACGGTAGAAGGGCAGCAGGTTTATTTTGATGACTTAGGACACGCGGATATGCGCTCTGTTTCCATAACGGTGCCCAAGTTCTCCGGAAAGAGAGAGTAGGATGACCGTAAGAGTTTGTTCGGTTGGCAAAATCAAAGAAAAGTTTTACAGAGAGGCACTTTCCGAGTACGGAAAGCGCCTCTTTAAGTATTGTAAGCTGGAAATGATTGAGGTTGAGGACGAGAAAACGAAGGAGGGGGCAAGTCCACGAGAGGAAGAAGCGGTTTTAGAGAAGGAAGGGAAAAGGCTTCTGGAAAAGATACCGGAGCGCTCCTATGTGATAGTGCTTGCCATCAAGGGCAAGGAATGGGATTCCTTGGAAATGGCAAATAATCTGGAAAAGCTTTTTGTGGAGGGAAAGAGTGACTTAAGCTTTGTGATTGGAGGCTCCCTCGGGCTTAGTGAAGAGGTTTACAAAAGAGCGGACTTATCCTTAAGCTTTTCCAAACTGACATTTCCCCACCAACTTATGAGAGTACTTTTATTGGAACAAATTTACAGATGTTTTCGTATTAATTCAGGAGAACCTTATCATAAATAACAGAAAAAACGACGAATAAAAGCATTTTTTATAAAAGCAT
>CAUTEL010000031.1:0-10816 GCA_963537185.1 uncultured Oribacterium sp.
AAAATTGACCAACTGTTTGTGTTCTGCAAAAGTTTGCATTTTTTCAAAGTGCTTTATTTCAAAATCTGCATAGGAATAGATTTGTTTTTGAAACTTCCGAAAAATATCAATGATATCACTTGGCGGCTCAGCTTTTTTTAAAGCATCGTACAGAGTCATACTGTTTTCATTGTATTCAAAAAATATTTTTTCCATATTCTTATATCCCTACAAGTTCAAGCTTGTTTTTGTATCATCATTTTTCCTATTTATCAGAACCTTCGCTACTTCGGATTTAAGACAGTTGTTCTTGTAAAGAAAAGCCAGAATAAAAGGCAAGATGAAAACAGCTAAGAATACCAGAGCTCCGAAAAGAGCGAGCCCTCGATAGCGGTTTCTTGTGCTTATTATACTATTTCATGTCTTTTTTTCTACTGTCAGATTTCCTACGGCATGAAAAATCCTTAAACAAGAATAAAAACCCCGGGCCAACGCTTGAAAAAATAGAAGAGTACAAGTATACTTTCAGCGTGTTTGCGAGAAAATACACTACGATTTTATCTTAATAGTCGGATATTAAGAAAGGTGAAAAATGAGCATTTTAGATCGTTTGGAAAGAAAGCTGGGTCGTTATGCGGTCCCAAATTTAATGAAATATATCTGTGTGATGTATGCTCTGGGCTTTATGATTCAGATTTCCGCACCGGAGTTTTACTATTACTATCTTGATTTGGATCCGGAAGCGATTCTCCACGGGCATATTTGGAGGATTTTGACCTTCCTTATTTTTTATCCCGCGTCAACAGGCTTCGGCTCTATTTTCTGGGCCATTATCGGAATCATGGTTTACTATAGCATAGGAAGAACTTTGGAGTATCTTTGGGGGAATTTTCGTTATAATTTCTTCTTTTTCTCCGGTGTGCTTCTTTACAATGTGGCAGGAATCCTCATTTACCTTGTAACGGGAGTTTCTCTTCAGTTGAATCCCACCTATATGGGCTTCAGTATTTTCCTGGCCTATGCTTTGACTCTGCCGGATACGGTATTTTACCTCTATTTCTTTATTCCGATTAAGGCAAAATATCTGGCACTTTTGGAGACTTTACTGTATCTCTATTTACTGGCGGTAAGTCCGAGTTTGGGTGGAAAACTGTCGATCGTTTTATCTTTTGCGAATGTTCTCCTGTTTTTCATCCTGATGAACCAGGGGAAGAGAAAGAACATTTTCAATATCAGAAATTACAGGTAAGAATGAGCACTTCATAAGAGTAAGGGTACTTGGGATAGTTAATTCGATAGATTTTTTGGGACGATGTTTTATATGGTTTAATATAGAGTTTAGATGATTTAAGGAGATGAATATGAGAAGAACAAAAATGGTATGCACAATGGGACCGAATGAAAATAATTATGAGCTTATGAAGACTTTGGCGGAGATTATGGATGTTGCCCGCTTTAATTTTTCCCACGGAGACCATGAGGAACACCTTGGAAGATTGGAGCTTCTTCGAAAGGCGAGAAAAGAAGTGGGAAGACCGATTGCAGCGCTTCTTGACACCAAGGGGCCGGAAATCAGAACAGGCCTTTTAGAGGGCGGACAGAAGATTACCCTAGTAGAGGGAGAGAAGATTATCCTGACTACGGAAGAAGTTGTCGGTACAAAGGATAAGATTTTCATCAATTACGATAAGCTTCATGAGGATGTAAAACCCGGAAATCTTCTTTTGATTGATGACGGTCTTATTGGTTTAGAGGTAGAAACTGTAAAGGGTATAGAGATTTTTTGTAAGGTGACAAATGGAGGAGAGCTTGGAGAGAGAAAGGGTGTGAATGTACCCGGCGTACCTATTCAGCTTCCATCCATTACCGATAAGGATATTGAGGACATTAAGTTCGGTATTGCAGAAGATTTTGACTATGTAGCGGCTTCCTTCGTTCGTTCCGCCGATGCGGTAAGACAGATTCGGGCCATTATCGATGAAGCCGGTTCCCAGATGAAGATTATTTCCAAAATCGAGTCTCAGGAAGCACTCGACAATATTGATGCGATTATAGAGGTTTCCGACGGAATTATGCTGGCAAGAGGAGACCTCGGTGTGGAAATCGAGGCAAAGCGGATTCCGCAGTTGCAGAAGGAAATCATTCATAAGTGTAATTATCATGGAAAGCTTGTCATTACTGCAACACAGATGCTGGATTCTATGATCAGAAATCCCCGTCCGACAAGGGCGGAGGTGACCGATGTAGCGAATGCGGTGTATAATGGAACGGATGCGGTGATGCTTTCCGGAGAATCCGCAAACGGAAAATATCCGGTGGAAGCGGCAAAGACTATGGCTTCTATTGTGGAGTACACGGAGCAGTTCTTAGATTACAAGCAGTTTAAGACCAGAATGGTGGAGAAGACTGTTTACGAGAGCATTGGAAATGCCATGTGTGCGGCTTCCGTAACAACGGCTTCCGAGCTGAAGGCGGCAGCGATTGTGGCATCCACCCTTTCCGGTATTACGGCATCCATGATTTCGAAGTACCGTCCGATTACTCCGATCTACGCACTTTCTCCGAGTCAGGTTGTGACGAGACAGATGATGCTGTTTTGGGGTGTGACTCCCATCTGGGCAAGAAGGGCGGAGACCACGGATGAGCTTTTTGAAAGCTCCATTGAGGAGTTGAAGGACCGGAAATTGGTGAAGAACAAGGACATCTGCGTCATTACGGCAGGCGTTTTATCCCGTCTGCAGAGAAAGCAGGCACCGACCGGCACCAACATCATGCGAGTTATTGAAGTAGACTAGGATTTTACTTGAAAAGTCCCTCTAGCTTGTTTAAGATAGAGTGGACTTTTTTTTATTCTTAACAAGTGGCGCAGGCAAAGCCGAAGACATCTTGTTCATAACGAGTATCACTCACAGTGCATGTGATATTTTGTTAGAGAGGTAAAGAGGGCTGTTCCGTCCTTCACGGGCTCTTGTGACATAAAAGAAAAGTGAAAAAGTGTAGGGTGGGTTTGTAAGGTGATAAAGACGAAGGAGAAAAGATGAAGAAAGCATTTGTGGATTATCGGAAAGCAAAAGAGATTGCGGAAATGTATCCCACTCCCTTCTATCTATATGATGAAGAGGGGATTCGGGAAACAGTCAGAAATCTATATAAAGCTTTTTCCTGGAATGAGGGCTATAGAGAGTATTTTGCCATTAAGGCTACACCGAATCCTACACTTCTTCGCATCCTTAAGGAAGAAGGTTGCGGAGTGGATTGCTCTTCCGACACGGAGTTAAGCCTCGCGGAGGCCTGCGGATTCTCCGGATCGGAAATCATGTTTTCTTCGAACGATACCCCTGATGAAGAGTATGTATTTGCCAATCGCTTAGGGGGAATCATCAATCTCGATGATTTTACAAATATTGATGAAGTAACGGAGATTCTTACTACTCTTCCGAAAACTATGAGTCTCCGCTTTAATCCGGGGGGCTATTTCAGTATCGGAAATACCATTATGGACAATCCCGAGGAAGCGAAATACGGGATGACCGAGGCACAGATTTTGGAAGGCTACCGTATTTTAAAGGAAAGAGGGGTAGAGCATTTTGGAATTCATGCTTTCCTCGCGTCCAATACCATTAGTAATGACTATTATCCGGAGCTCGCAAGACAGCTGTTTTCCTTAGTTGTGAAAATAAAGGAAGAATGTGGGATTTCTCTTGAATTTGTAAATCTTTCCGGCGGAGTGGGCATTCCTTACCGCCCGGAGCAGGAGTCGACCGACATTTTCCTGATTGGAGAAAAGGTGAGAGAGGTTTATGAGGAAATTCTCGTAAAGAACGGTCTCGGTCATATTCGTCTTTGCTCGGAGCTGGGGCGCTATGTTTTAGGACCGCACGGGGCATTAATTACAAAGGTTTTGCATTTTAAGAATACCTATCGGCATTATGCGGGTGTGGATGCCTGTGCATCGAATTTGATGCGACCGGCCATTTATGACGCCTATCATCATATTACCGTGCTCGGGAAGGAAGATGCAAAGGAGACGGAAGTCTATGACATCGTCGGTTCTCTTTGTGAAAATAACGATAAGTTTGCAAAAGAGAGAGAGCTTCCAAAGCTGGAAAAGGGGGACCTCCTCTTCATCCATGATACCGGGGCTCACGGCTTCGCTATGGGCTACAATTACAACGGAAAGCTCTGGTCGTCCGAGCTTCTTCTGCAGAAGGACGGAAGCGTAAAGATGATTCGTCGGGCAGAGAAGGATACCGATTACTTTGCCACCTTGGATATTGATGAAGGACTGAGCAAGTATTTACAAAGCAGAAAATAGAATACGGAAGATTGCAATTTGTTTTCAGACGAAATGCTGTGGCTTTATGCATGGTATTCGGTTAATAAAAGTGATATTGAAAAAGTAAAGAGAGGCAGTATGGCATTAAAGAAAAAGGCCGTAACCGGCATGAAGGACATTTTACCGAGGGAAATGGCGGTGAGACAAAGGGTATTATCCACGATACGAAAGGTGTACGGGGGCTTCGGTTTTACCGAAATTGAGACACCCATCGTGGAGCATCTTTCCAATCTCCTTAGTAAGCAGGGAGGAGATAATGAGAAGCTCATTTTTAAGGTAGAAAAAAGAGGAGAGAAGCTGAAGGAGGCCTTGGAAAAGGGAGATTTTGAGAATCTTTCCGATTCGGGACTTCGTTATGATTTAACGCTTCCGCTTTCCCGCTTTTATGCCGAGAATCAGGGGAATCTACCGACTCCCTTTAAGGCTTTACAAATCGGCCCGGTTTTTCGTGCCGATCGTCCGCAGAAAGGGCGCTTTCGAGAGTTTTGGCAGTGTGACATCGATATTTTCGGGGAGGCAAGTTATCTTTCGGAAATTGACCTGCTCCTTGCTATGGGAACGGTCTTGCAGGAAATCGGTTTCGGAGAAAAATATCCCTTCTATATTGTATTAAATGACCGTGCTATCCTAAAGGCCATGCAGAGCTATGCGGGATTTCCGGAGGAGGATTTTTCGGATATTTCCATCGTTCTTGATAAAGAGGATAAAATCGGAAGAGAGGGGGTTCGGGAAGAGCTGCTGTCTCTTTCCTACACGGAAGAGCAGATATCCCGTTATGAGGACTGCTTAAACCTTGTGAAGGGAGATAAGGAAGATATCCTGAAATTGCAGGAAAAGCTCGGTGCGCATCTTGATGATGAGGTCGGAAAGAATCTGTATCGGATTATGAAAATGGTGGAAGAGAGCGGAAAGGGCGCGATTCCCCTTCGCTTTGATCCGACCTTAGTGCGCGGAATGGGCTATTACACCGGCCCGATTTTTGAAGTGCGTTCCACTCTTTTCTCCGGCTCTATCGGAGGGGGCGGAAGATATGATAAGATGGTAGGAAAGTTTATCGGTGTGGATACTCCTGCAGTAGGTTTTTCTATAGGCTTTGAAAGAATCATCGGCATCCTTTTGGAGGGAGAAGAGGAGGAGCAGTCGGAAGGAAAGATTGCTTATTTGGTAGAGAAGAAAGTTTCCGAAGAGAAGCTTTCCGCCTGTCTTTCCGAAGTTATGGAAAGAAGAGCCAAGGGAGAAACAGTGCTTCTTACGCAGATGAATAAGAATAAGAAGTTCCAAAAGGAAAAGCTTAGTGCGGAAGGTTATAAGGAATTTGTAGAAATCTACGGAGACTAAAGGTGCATTGCAGGACTTTTTTAGAATAAAAAGACTATATAGAACGGAAAAGAAAAGAGGAAATTATGGCAGAGTCAATGAAAGGTTTACACAGAACGGCCAGATGTGCCGAGCTGGGAGAGAGCTATATCGGAAAAACGGTTTGTATGATGGGCTGGGTACAGAAGTCCAGAAATAAGGGCGGTCTTATCTTTACGGACCTTCGTGACCGCTCCGGTATTCTGCAGATTCTATTTGAAGAGCAGGAATGCGGTACCGAGGTATTTGAGAAGGCAAGCGAGTTAAAGCAGGAGTATGTCATCGCCGTAGAAGGAGAAGTGAGAAGCCGCGGTAAGGACAGCAATGCGGCACTTTCCACCGGCTCGATTGAGCTTGTGGCAAAGAGTCTTCGCATCCTTGCGGAAGCGGACACTCCGCCCTTCCCGATTGAAGCGGATTCCAAGACCAAGGAAGAGCTTCGCTTAAAGTATCGCTATCTGGATTTAAGAAGACCGGACCTTGCGAAGAAAATCATGACGCGTGCCAGACTTTCTCAGCTGATTCGTCATTTCCTGTCCGAAGAGGGCTTTTTGGAGATTGAAACACCGACTCTCATTAAGTCCACACCGGAAGGCGCAAGAGACTTCCTTGTTCCGTCCAGACTCCACAGAGGCGCCTTTTATGCGCTTCCTCAGTCTCCGCAGCTTTTAAAGCAGCTTCTTATGGTTTCCGGAATGGACCGTTATTTTCAGCTTGCAAGATGCTATAGAGATGAGGATTTAAGAGCGGACAGACAGCCGGAGTTCACCCAGGTGGATATGGAGCTTTCTTTCGTGGATATCGAGGATGTTCTGGAGGTAAATGAGCGTCTGTTAAAGTATGTCTTTAAGGAAGTTTGCAATGTGGATATTGCCCTTCCGCTGCAGAGGATGACTTGGGACTATGCGATGAACCATTACGGCTCCGATAAGCCGGATCTTCGCTTTGATATGCCTCTTATTGAGCTTACGGAGGCGGTAAAGGACTGCGGATTTTCCGTGTTTTCCGACTGCGCAAAGGCAGGCGGAACGGTTAAGGGTATTTTGGTAAAGGGACAGGCGGAGATGCCCAGAAAGAAGCTGGATTCCTATGTGGAGCTGGTTAAGGGTTATCATGCAAAGGGACTTGCCTGGTACGGTTTAAACGAGGACGGTACGGTAAAGTCTTCCTTTGCGAAGTTCCTTTCGGAAGAAGATGCAAAGAGACTTGTGGAAGCATCGGGCCTCGAAAAGGGAGACATTCTTCTCCTCGTTTCCGACTTAAAGAGAAATGTGGTTTGGGATTCCTTGGGAGCGCTGAGGCTTGCGCTTGGAAAGGAACTCGACTTAATCGATAAGACACAGTGGAAGTTCCTTTGGATTACGGAGTTCCCGATGTTTGAGTATTCCGAGGAGCTGGGACGCTATCAGGCTATGCACCATCCCTTCACCATGCCGATGGAAGAGGATTTACACTACCTGGATACAGATCTTTCGAAGATTCGCGCCAAGGCATATGACATTGTTTTAAACGGAACAGAGCTTGGAGGAGGTTCCGTGCGTATTCACCAGAGTGATGTGCAGGAGAAAATGCTCGAGAAGCTCGGGTTTACACCGGAGAGAGCCAATGAGCAGTTCGGCTTCTTAATGCAGGCTTTCCGCTACGGAGTACCTCCTCACGCAGGTCTTGCTTACGGCTTGGACAGATTGGCGATGTGGATGGTCGGTGCGGAAACGATTCGCGATGTGATTGCCTTCCCGAAGGGAAAGGACGGATCGGACGCCATGATGGATGCTCCTGCAGAAGTATTTGACCCGCAGCAGCTTTTGGATTTAAATATTGCTGTGATAGCAGAGGAAGAAAAGAGTGAATAAAAATGAATTTTTACAGACCTTGAGAGGAGAACTCACAAACTCCGTTTCCAAAGAAGTGATAGAGGAACAGCTCCGTTTTTATAGCGACTACATCAACACGGAAATGGCCAAAGGAAGAACGGAAGAAGAGGTAATTTCCGAGCTTTCCGCTCCGAATCTTTTGGCGCGAAGTATTATTGATGCCGCTGATGCGGGAGGGGACCGTGTGGCAAGAACCACACCCTTCCGTTATGAGGAGAAGGACATTAATTATGCTTCCGATGAAGAAGACCTGCAGTACAAGGGAACGTCTTCGGAGGAAAGAGCTTCTTATGATAGGGCGGAAAGCCCTCGTTACGAAAGACGAGAGAGTAGTTCGAGCGGAAGCTACAGTGGTGGAAGAGTTTACGGAGATAGAGGAAATCGAAACGATGATAACAGCAGCTACGATAACGATAGTTACGGTAGCGGCAGAGAAAACCGCGGTTACCGACCTTATGTCCCGGTAAGCAGTGCCGGATGTCTACTTTTTGCCATCGTTGTAATTGTACTTTTTGTACTGGTGGCCTTGGTGTTTGTAGGGATTCTATCCTTCCTTGCACCTGTTCTTTTTCCTGTTCTCAGCATTGCCGTAATTTTATGGTTGCTTTCGGGGATATTTAATCGATAAAGAGTCTTTCAGTCCATGGATGAAAATACTTATCTGCTGTTGATTATGCTCTTGTGAAGCGATAGAGGAGAAAAATGCAAAGATTTGAATTGATTGTACCCTGTCATTTTGGCTTGGAATCCATTTGCAAAAAGGAAATTCATGACCTCGGTTATGAGGTCTCTTCCGTGAGCGATGGAAAGGTGCAATTTATCGGAGATGCGGAAGCCATCGTGCGGGCCAATATTTTTCTGCGAACGGGGGAGAGGGTGCTTTTGAAAGTCGGCTCCTTTCATGCGGAAAGCTATGAGGATTTATTTCAAGGAACAAAGGCGCTTTCCCTAGAGGACTACCTTCCTGTCGATGCCTCCTTTTGGGTAACAAAGGCCAGCTCCGTAAAATCAAAGCTCTTTTCTCCGAGAGATATTCAGGCGGTGATGAAGAAAGCGATGGTAGACAGGCTTTCTTCGGTTTATCATCAGAGTACTTTTTCGGAGCACGGAGCAAAGTATCCCTTCCGTGTTTCGCTCTATAAGGATGAAGTTTTGGTCTGCTTGGATACTAGCGGAGAGTCTCTTCATAAGAGAGGATATCGTTTGAAAATGGGAAAGGCGCCCATTAAAGAAACACTTGCCGCAGCCCTCATTCTCCTCAGTAAGTGGAGAGATGATGCCCCCCTCGTGGACCCGATGTGCGGTGCAGGAACCTTTCCGATTGAGGCTGCCATGATTGCGGCAAATATTGCACCGGGGATGGAAAGAAGCTTTACGGCGGAAGAGTGGTTGAACCTTATTCCGAAAAAGGAGTGGTACAGCGCGCTGGAAGAAGCGGAAGACAACATTGACCGGCATTTACTGGAAACAAAGGAAAATGCCTTTGGAAAAACAGTAGATATTCAGGGCTATGACATTGACCCCGCGATGATTCCGGTGTGTAGAGAAAATGCGGAAAGAGCGGGCGTTGCAAACCTTATCCATTTTCAGGAAAGAGAAGTGGCGAAAATGTCCCATAGTAAGAAACATGGCTATATTCTTACGAATCCGCCCTATGGAGAGAGAATCGAGGACAAACGAAATCTTCCCCTGCTCTATACTGAGCTAAGAGAGGCTTTCGAAGGGCTTTCCGTGTGGCAGCTCTGTCTGATTACTGCCTATGAGCAGGCGGAAAAATACCTTGGCAAAGCCGATAAAAACAGAAAAATTTATAACGGGATGATGAAAACATATTTTTACCAGTATAAAGGTAAATAGGAGCGTGATATGCGAATCATATTTGCAACGCATAATGAACACAAATTACGGGAAATTCGAGAGATACTGCGGGAATTTCCCGGAGAAATCATAAGTAAAAAAGAAATCGGAGAGTTTCCCGATGCTGTAGAAAATGGCAGCTCCTTCTTGGATAATGCCGAGATTAAAGCCTATGACCTCTATATGAGGCTGAAAAAAAAGGACCTTTTGCAGGATGGGGACATCATTATGGCGGATGACTCCGGACTGTCTATTGAGGCACTTTCCTTTGGTCCGGGGATTTATTCCGCACGCTTTTTAGGGGAAAACACACCTTACCCGGAGAAAAATAAGCGGATTCTTGAAATGTTGGAGGAAGCCTCCAATAAAAGCCGCTACGCTTATTTCACCTGTGCGATTGTGGCTGTATTAACTGATGGCAGGTCTCTGAAAACGGAAGCTCGCTGCGAGGGGGAGATTGCAGAGGAGATTAGAGGAGAAGCAGGATTCGGTTATGATCCGATCTTCTTTATTCCGGAATGCGGGAAAACTGCTGCCGAGCTTTCTGAAGAAGAGAAGAACAAGATTTCACACAGGGGAAAAGCACTCCGAAAAATGGAACGCATCCTAAAAGAGGAATTGGAAAAAAAGCCTCTTTCCTTGATGACAGCCGAAGTGGAGAGTGAAAACTCTGAAAAAGAGGAGAAAAAAAAGAAGGAAAAGTCTTCCGCTAAAAAGGGAGCGGAAGACTCTTCTAAGGCAAGTTCCGTAAAGGAGAAAAAAATACTGGTAGTTTCCGACAATCACAGGAAGCTGGACAATATCTATAAACTGCTGGACGAGAATCCGGATATTGCTTATTTTATTCATTTGGGGGATAGTGAAGGAAATGAGGACGCGATTCGGACACATTTACCGAAGGGCTGCGTGAGCTACTTTGTGCAGGGGAACAATGACTTTTTTGCCTGCTTACCGAAGGACGCGGAACTTAGACTCGGAAAAGAAAAGTTATTTTTGACACATGGTCATCTTTACGGAGTGGGCTTTGATCTTCAGGGCTTGGCGGATGAAGCAAGAGACAGAAATTGCAGTATGGCACTTTTTGGACATACACATAGACCCTTTAGCAGAGTGGTAAATGGGGTACTCTGTATTAATCCCGGCTCAATAAGCTTTCCCAGACAGGATAATAGAACGCCGAGCTACGCCATGTTTTACCTTGACAACAAAGGTGATCTTCGTACGGAATTAAAATATATCTAAAAGAGAGGAAGCGGATTTCAATATGGAATTTCTTTTTTGTCTATCTTTTTAGATAAAAAAATTCTTGACAAATAAAATGAAATTCGCTACTATAAACGAGTCGCACATGATGCGATTATGATTCAGTAGCTCAGCTGGATAGAGCAACGGCCTTCTAAGCCGTGGGTCGGGG